>JAZUMX010000912.1:0-2162 GCA_045603865.1 Thermoguttaceae bacterium | reverse complement strand
GATTAACGCACCCCGGTTCGCCAAAATCCGTGTGCGGACGGACCTGCACAAACGCCAGGAGCCAACTTACCGGAATAGCCAGAATATTTCAAAAAAACTACAAAATATATATGTTTTCGCTTGACAAGTTAAATTTTTGATGTATCTTAAAGAAATTATAAAAAATACAGGCGGCTGATGAATGTCAACCCATATCTGACCGACGCCCAGCGGACGGACTTCGAGTGTACGAAGGTCGGCGCCGCCGGGCTATTGGAGCTGGAATATGAATATATCAGTTGAAACCGAGACAAAATATCAAAAACTGCTGAGTTTTCTGCGGGGCTGTCCTTCGCTTGCGGTGGCGTTTTCCGGCGGCGTGGATTCCACGTTCCTGCTGAAATGTGCGCACGACGTCCTCGGCGACCGGGTAATCGCCTATACGGCGAAGTCCTGTTCTTTCCCCGAGCGGGAATTGACCGAAGCCAGGAACTTCTGCAGCGCTCACGGCATCCGGCACATCGTTCTGGAAAGCGAAGAACTCAACATCCCAGGTTTTCGAGACAACCCGCGCAACCGCTGTTACCTGTGCAAGCGCGAGCTATTCGAAAAAATCATCGCCTCCGCCCGACTCAGCGGCATCGAACGGATAGCGGAAGCCTCCAACACGGACGACGACGGCGATTACCGTCCAGGACTGACCGCTGTTGCCGAACTGGGAGTACTCAGCCCGCTGCGGCAGGCGGGTCTGTGTAAAGATGAAATTCGGCAGCTTTCCTGGCGTCTGGGGCTGGATACGTGGAACAAGCAAAGCTTCGCCTGCCTGGCAAGCCGGTTCGTTTACGGCGAACTCATCGCGCCGGAAAAACTGAGAATGATCGACAAGGCGGAACAGCTGTTGCTGGATCTGGGATTTCATCAGGTCAGAGTTCGCATGCACGGGCAAATGGCGCGGATCGAAGTCCTGCCCGAAGAGATCGAAAAACTGACCGAGGCGGAAACCCGCAGTCGTATTTCCACGGCGTTTCATGAACTGGGATTTTCGTTCGTTACTGCGGATCTGGACGGCTACTGCACAGGAAGCATGAACAAAACCCTGCCGGAAGGACGGCAATCTTGATCGGAGGAGAAAAACCCAAATGTATGAAAAAGACACTATTTGCGTACATTCGATACGATGTCCGAAGCCTGCTTGCGGATCGATAACAACGCCGATCTTTCAGGCTGCGACTTTTGTCCACCAGGGCGTCGACGTGGAATCCGAATACAGTTATTCGCGGGTGCAGAATCCGACCCGCGCCGCGCTGGAAGCCCGGATTGCTGAACTGGAAAACGGGGCAGACGCCATCGCGTTTTCCAGCGGCATGGCGGCGGAAACGGCGCTGATGAACATCTTCAAGCCCTCCGAACACATCATCGCAGGAGACGACCTTTACGGCGGATCTCTGCGCCTGTTCCACTATATTTCCGCTCCGTCGGGACTGCAGTTCGATTTTACAGACACGACGAATCCAGAAAACGTCCGGAAGAAACTGCAGCCGAACACGAAAGCGATTTACCTGGAAACGCCCAGTAATCCCACCATGCAGGTATCGGATATCGCAGCCGTGGCTCAGATCGCGCACTCGGCAGGAGCGTTGCTGATTGTGGACAACACGTTTCTTTCGCCGTATTTCCAGCGTCCGCTGGACTTGGGCGCGGACATCGTCGTACACAGCGGAACCAAATATCTCGGAGGTCACAATGACACGCTGGGGGGCTTTCTGGTCGCGAAGACTCCAGAGCTTGCAGAACAACTGCGGTTCTACGCCAAGACGGTTGGCGCGTGTCTGGCGCCCTTCGACTGTTTTCTGCTGGAACGGGGCGTCAAAACCCTGGCAATTCGCCTCGAAAAGCAGGCGGCTAACGCGGAAAGCATCGCTCACTGGCTCCGACGGCGACCGGAGGTTCGTAAGGTTTACTACATCGGTTTCCCGGATCATCCCGGCTATGAAGTAACAATACGCCAGTGTTCGGGCTTCGGCGGGATGCTGTCGCTGGAAGTGGACTCGCCTGAAACAGCCCGGAAGATACTGCGTGAGGTCAAACTTTTCCAGTACGCCGAAAGTCTCGGCGGGGTGGACAGTCTGATTACCTACCCCATGCTTCAAACCCACGCCGACGTGCCGGAGGAGGAACGTCTC
>JAZUMX010000911.1:0-5173 GCA_045603865.1 Thermoguttaceae bacterium | reverse complement strand
TTTATTATTGTTTTTCTTTCTTCCGTGGGTTAAAACCCACGGCTAGAAACATTGAACCGCTACGCGGTTCTACACCCGGGAACTGACGTTCCCGGCTCGCCTAAATTACTTTGCGAACTTCGCGAACTTTGCGTGAGATTTTTTCCGGGGGCTTACGCACCCCGGCTCGCCTTGTTCGCTCCGTTACCGCCTTCCATTTCTTTGCGTTCTTTGCGGCTAAAATCTTTGGCGGCGTATTTGAGAGACGGCAGGGCGATTTTCCATTGGCAGGCGAGGACGCCTGCGGTCGACGAGGACGTCGACCCTCCGAAGAATAATCGGCGCGAATTCGTATTAGTTAAAAATTTAGAAAAGCTGCTGTCGAAAAAAAAGATAGGGAATAGGAAGTAGGTAGTAGGGAATAGATTTTAAATTCGCCGCAGGCGAAAAACTATTCCCTATTTCCTATTCCCTATTCCCTCAAAGTCTACTGCCTGAAAATCTTATTTGACTTTCTTAAGAACAATACGGCTGTCAGCCAGCGAGCAGCCCTGTCCTTCGGCGTGGACGATAAGCGGGTTGATGTCCAGCTCGGCGATTTCCGGGTTCTCGGCAACCATGACGGAAAGACGAGTCAGGGCGTCTTCCAGAGCCGCCAGGTCGTGCTGACCCAGACCGCGGTAGTTGTTCATGAGCTTGTAAACCTTGGTGTTTTCCAGCATGGAGTGAATCCAGTACTGGCTCATCGGGGCGAGGCGAAACTGAACGTCTTTCATCAGTTCAGCGGTTGTGCCGCCCATGCCGAACATGACCAACGGACCGAACTTGGCGTCGCGGTTGCAGCCGAGAATGACTTCCGTTCCCTTGGCAGCCATCTGTTCGATAAGAATCGAGTCGATCTTGGCGCCGGGGACGTTCTTGGCGATGTTCTCGTAAATCTTGTTGTATCCGTCGCGCGCGGCGTCAGCTCCGGTGATGTTGAGCAGAACTCCGCCAGCGTCGAACTTGTGTTTGACGTCGTCCGACATGACTTTCATAACGACGGTAACGCCCCATTCGCCAACGGTGGCGGCGGCTTCGTCTGCGGACTTGACAACAGCAGACTTCAGCAGCGGCATGCCGTAGCAGGCAAACAGCGGACGGGCTTCCGCCTGAGTCAGGTAAACGGAATCCTTGTCGCCCAGCTTTTCCTTGATCAGTTCAGCGCACTTGGCGGATTCAGCGCCGGAGATGGTCGGCGTGGAGTTGTCGGCGGACTGAGCAATGGTCTGAGTGAGGTTGTAGCCAGCAGCCAAAGCGCCGATGGCGTTTTCCGGGAAGGCGTAGTTCGGAATTCCGCCAGCGCGAAGGTTGGCGGCTCCGACTTTGACGGATTCAGCGCCCATGAACGCGCATACGACCGGTTTGCCCAACGTCTTGGCAACTTCAGGAATGATCTTGCCGATTTCGTCGGTGTCGGTCATGGACTGCGGGGTAAGAATAACCAAGCCCATGTCAACGTCGGCGTCATTCATGACGATTGTAACAGCGTCGGCGTAACGATCGTGTTTGGCGTCGCCGAGGACGTCAACCGGGTTGCGAACGGACGCGGCTTCCGGGAGTTTTTCGCGCAGAGCGGCTTTGGTTTCGTCGGACAGAGCGGCGAGAGTCAAACCAACGCGTTCTGAAGCGTCGGTCGCCATAATGCCAGGACCTCCAGCGTTGGTGATAATCGCCAAACGGTTGCCCTTCGGAAGCGGCTGATTGCAGAAAAGAGCGGCGTAGTCGAATAGCTGTTCAATGGAATCAACGCGGATGGCGCCGGACTGCTTCAGCAGAGCTTCGTAAACGGCGTCGTTGCCAGCCAAAGAACCGGTGTGTGACGAAACGGCTTTCGCGCCAGCGGCGGAACGGCCAGACTTGAGAATCAAAACCGGCTTGTTCTTTTCCCACAGCAGTTTGCGAACGGCTTTTGTGAATCCATCGCCGTCGCCGATAGCTTCCAGATACATCGCAACGACCTTGGTTTTGTCGTCTTCCGCCAGGTAGTTGAGCAGGTCAACTTCGTTGACGTCGGCTTTGTTGCCGAAGGAGACGAACTTGGAGAATCCCATTTCACGCTGAGCGGCGAAGTCCAAAACGGACGTGCACAGCGCGCCGGACTGGCTAACAAACGCCAGCGAGCCGGACATCGGGGTCTGGTTGGCAAAGGAAGCGTTGTAGCAAGCGTCCGATTCAGCGTTGATAACGCCCAAGCAGTTGGGGCCGACCAAGGCGATGTTAGCCGCCTTGACTTTCGCCTGGAACTGCTTTTCCAGTTCGACGCCTTCGCCTCCGATTTCCTTGAAACCGGCAGTAATGCAGACGAGCGCTTTGACGCCCTTTTCAATGCACTGATCGACAACGCCCAAAACGAACTTGGCTGCGACGGAAATAACAGCTAATTCAACGTCGCCGGGAACTTCCAGAACGGAGGTGTACGCCTTCAAGCCGCAGATTTCAGGAGCTTTCGGGTTAATGGGATAAATGTCGCCCTTGAACGTCGCCTTCAGGTTTTTGACGACGTCGTTACCGACGGAACCTTCTTTAGCCGAGGCGCCAATGACGGCGATGCTTTTGGGATAAAACAGGGTGTTAATGCGAGACAGGTCTGCCATAGTCTGATTACCTCTAAATGGAATAGTATGCTCTTGACGTTCTCCGCTTTGGAATAATCGCTTCCAAACGCTGTCGCGGTCAAGAACCAGTAAAAATAATATACCAGCCGCCGAATCGTTCCGGGGGCTAACCATTGAATAAACCCGGTCAGAGGGAAAATGTCCCGTTCAACCGGTTTTCATAAAAATATATTATAGACCTTTTTTTCCGATTGAAAAGTACCGGGGGAAGAAAAAGATTAGGGAATTTTTAATGCGAAATGCGTAATGCAAAACAGGACGAACCGTCAGCGCGAATGTCCACGAAAGGAACAACAAATTAACAATGAACAAAAGACAAAGGATATTATTTCAAGCCCTTTGATTCTCGTAATTACTAATGATTTTTTTATTACGAAATTCTTTTTTCCCTTTAATTTAGGGAAAATAAAGGTATTTTTGGGGGAAGAGTTCGGGATTTTTTGAAAAATTTTTAAAAATAGGCAAAAAATTCCTTGCAAAAGCCGATTTTTAGATTATAATACGATATGCTACTCGAGGTAAAGTTATGCCTTGATAGGGATTTTATAATCAAATAAACAACAACCTTCATTTGCCTTTTGGCGCACAATACCAATGAATACCAATTCCAAAGACGTCGTTAAAAATGTTGAATCAAATAATGTTGAATCGACTTCCAACGAACAGCGTCAGACTAACAAGCCGATAATCGTATCCCGTCGGCGCCTGCTGCGAGCAGGCGTTGCTGGCATACCCGTGGTGTTGACAATGGCGGGAATTGCGCCTGGACAGTTTGGCGGCGTTGCGTCTGCTGCGTCTGGATTGGATTACGATAAAAAGAATACTATTGGGCGCTTCAAAAGTATTCATGGCGATGTTTTGAATAATAATCTGATTTATTCAGATGGGGATGGTTTTATCTTTAAGAATAACAATGAAGGTTATTACGAAGAAACAGGCAAGAGCAGCGCTTTTACACCTACAAATGAAACGGGGGTAACTGCTACTATTACTTTTTCTGAACCAACAGGACCGACATCATCGGTTCCAGATGTTACTAATCCAAGTCCTACACATGCGCCTGTATCATCAGATCTTTCATTTGCTTTAGAGCTTGACGCAGAAGCAATTAAATATCAAGCCAGACTTAATAAAAACGGATACTATTATACGCAGCAGGATATGTTTACCAGTGATAAAAGTAAGTTTAAACCGTCTTTGTCAAGTTCAAGTTACCCTACCAATTATACAATTCAAAGTATTACTGATGCAAATGAGACTGTTACGATTGGTAATTTAGATACTACAGATTGGTCGAATGTTCATGAACCTTGGAGAGTAGTTCCTAATGAAAGTAAACAAGTTTCAGTTACGTATACTGCAACTACTACTTATAAGTATACTACTCCAGACCTTAATAATACAAACAATGACCTTACCTATACCGGAACCATTACTGTCGAAGTAACGTTCCCGGTGACTGTTTCAGTTCCTGAAGACCGTTTTGAGAAAGAAACGAATTGGTAATAAGCGTGAAATACATTGCAAGTCCAATATCATCCTCGCTGCAGTATCAGTGTGGCGAGGATTTTGTTTATTATCACGACGCATCTGGAAGCATTCATTTGTTTAACGCTTCCAGCATGAAGATTCTTGACGTCTTATCAAAAAAGCCTCTTTCTCGAGACGAGTTGATTAAAGAACTCTCTATTCACGATATCCCTTCCTTTGTTGCAACATACGATTTTATTGATTTTGCTGTAAAACAAGGGTTTATCGAAGAGATTCCTGACGGCGAGGAATAACAAAGCCGTAATACGTCTTGCAATTTCATGTGGTCGCCGTTCAGTCGTTGCATACCAGACTCCAAATTCCGAATTTCTTATCGTTTCCAACTTTTTTTCTGCCTTTTTGCATTCTGTCCCTTTTAGCCCTTGCAAAGAAAACGCGTTTGACTATAATTATTTATTATGAATTCAGAAAACGGCAATTCTTTTGTTCTGCAGGCAATATTTTTTGAAGGCTCAATGGCTCTTGTCGGGGCGGCGCTGGCGTTGTTTTGCGGTCTGGATTTATGGAAAGCGTTTCACACTCCAGACTTCTTAACGCTGTTTAATCAGTTCGGGCTTGGCGTTGGTTTTGCCGCAGGAATGGGATTGTTTTTTACGGCGCTGGATTACATACCGTGGCGGCAATTGAAGCAGGTTTCTCAAAAGACAAAAGAAGCCGTTGTCGAAACAATGAAAAACGTGACGCGTTTTAACCGGTTTCTTGTCTGCTTGCTGGCGGGGATCGGAGAAGAGATTCTGTTTCGCGGTTTTATTTTTGTTGCCATTTTTGAATTCTGGCCCTGGGGATTGGAATACAATTTGAATATTATTGCAGCAATCCTTGTTTCCTCAATTCTTTTTGGATTGGGACACTATGTTACATTGCTGTACTTTATAATAACGGGACTGCTGGGCGCGGGGTTCTGTCCGGTTTTCCTCTGGACAGGATCGCTAATCGCTCCTGTTGTCGCTCACGCTCTTTACGACTTCTACGCGATGGAACTCGCA
>JAZUMX010000910.1:0-7947 GCA_045603865.1 Thermoguttaceae bacterium | reverse complement strand
AACGGCGTTGTTGTCGGGGAACCCGCCCATTTCGACCAGCAGGGCGGTGAGCGTCTGTTCGCGGCCGTCCTGACCGCCGGTAACGTTTTCAGACCGGGTTTTGCCCAGCGCGTCCAATTCGTCAATAAAGACGATGCATGGAGCGCAATCCGCCGCCTGCTCGAACATGTCTCGAACGCGCGCCGCGCCGACGCCGACAAACATCTCGACGAAGTCCGAGCCGGAAATGCTCACAAACGGGACGCCAGCCCCCCCGGCAATCGCTTTGGCAAGAAGCGTTTTCCCCGTTCCGGGAGGTCCAACCAGAAGAACGCCTTTGGGAATGCGTCCGCCGATTTTCTTGTACTTTTCCGGCGTCTTGAGGAACTCGACGATTTCTTTGACTTCTTCAACCGCCTCGTCAATTCCCGCTACGTCTTTGAATGTAACGTTGATTTCGTCCGGCTTGTAAAAACGTCCGCGCGACTGTCCAAAAGCAAACGCGCCGCCTTTGCCCATCGTGCGGATAACGAATATAAGCGCTCCGATTAAAATAATTGTAATTATTATCGACGGCAAAGAATGCACCCAGGGAGAAGCGGACGTCTCGCCGTCAACGTTGTTGAATCCCTTTGATTTTAAGAGATTAAACAGATAGTTCCCATCGTCTGCAAAACCTTGGCGATTACTGACAAAACCGCGGTCTTTGTACAGTTCCCCCTCAACCGGTTTTCCATCTTCAGAAATCTTGATAAAATCGCCTTTTCCGGTAATTCGATCCGAGCCGACTTTCAGTTCTGAAATGTTGGATACCCGATACTGACACGTCTGCTCGCCCCGTTTTTCCGTATAGACCTGCTGCGCTTTCGGGTTCTTTTCCGGCGCGCCCTGTTCGACCAACTTGACGAAATCCATGTAGGGCACGGTAAACGTCCTTCGAGAGTCAGACTGTATATAATATGCGGCAATTGCAATCCCGCCAATAATAACCAATATCCAAATCGGAAGGGAATAGTATCCCCATTTTGTCGAATTCTTTTTGACGTCTTTGGAATCGTTGTTGTTGTTCTTCTGATTATCGTTATGAGTATTGTTCTTATCTGACATGGCAATATCGGGAAACAGTTATGAGTGAGGAACAGGCATGAGGCGTTGACTCAAATCGCCTCGTTTACCGATTCTAACCTCTTTTGACCTGTTATTATACCACAGAATTCAAGAAAGGGGAGTAGGGAAGATTGCGATGAGTTCCTGTGAGAAGACCAGCCGCATAATTCTGCAACTCGCAAGGCGGGGTTGAATCGCTATAATCCATACAATCGTTAAATCCGATAAAATCGCTAAATGCGCTATAAACAGAAAAAAAGTTTTATTCGTTTTTAAAAATACATTCGTTTTAATCTTTATTATTTTCAAATATGAATTAAAATATCGTAAAGAAGTGAAAACGTATTTTCCCGACAAGTATATAATGATTGACGCTATGAGAACGCCCCTTCGATTAATTGCCGCTTTTTTATCTGTTGTTGTAACAACAGCAGGCGCGTCGTTTGCTCAAACGCAAAGCATACTGGACAGAACGAATCTGGTGGATTATAAAGTTAACCGCCCGATTCCATATCCAACGCAGCCTCAGCCAGCGCGTCTGACTCCAAGTCTGCCGGTTCCGGAAGAACAATGGCAGGCTTTTGAGCAGATGATCAGCGACGCCCGGTTACGGTATGAAACTCTCAACCGTCAGTTCCGCGCTTACGCCTGCATTGTAACAATGCGAGAAACCATTGGCGGAAAATTACAGGAGACTCGCCGGGCGCAGATGATTTTTCGCGCTGAGCCGTTTAGCGTATATATGAAATACATCACGCCAGACGACATTGTCGGTCGTGAAATTGTTTACGTTGAAGGACAAAATAACGGCAGAATAATTGTAACCAAAGGCGGTTTTCGTCCTGCTTTGGCTCATATTACCAGAGCCATCAAAACAGACAGCCAACTGGCGCGCTCTGAATCCAATCATTCGTTAAACGAACTGGGAATTGCCAGCATGATGAAACAGCTGCTTGACGTCGCTCATTCAACGGAGCAGTTTCCCGATTGCAAAATCGAATTCTTTGAGAACGCCTCAATTGACAATCGCGCCTGTACGGTTATTCAAATAACGCACGAACCGAAGTCCGACGTTTTTCCGTTCTACAAAGGACAGGTTTTTATCGATAACCAGTATCAGGTTCCCGTCCGGTTTGTTTGTTACAACTGGCCAGATTCTTCTGGCGTTGCAACGATCCGGGAAGAGTTCACGTACACCAACATCATTCCGAACATTTCTGTAACGGACGCTGATTTTGATTATCGCAACCCGCGATATGAGTTCAAAAAGAACCTGAAAATTCCTGAATAACGAACAAGCGCCATTTTAGGACGCTCAAGCGATTATCTAAATTTCCTTCGTCTAACGCCTCGATACATCAGGGACGTTAGACGTTTTGCCTTCTGCGGCTGTTCGGTCGTAGTTTTTTCTTCCGTTTGCTCTGTTTCCGGTTCAGTAATATACTTATACTGATCCAGCCCGCCGCGGACGACAATTCGACCGTCAAGAACAGGCGCAATTGGCTCATTGGACTGCTTTAGCGCTTCAATAACGGCGTCGGTCGCCAGAACATTAATATCTGCGGCTTTTATCGCTCGCTGCTTGAGAATCTCGTATCCGTCGCCGCCGCTGTACAAATAGCTGTTGACGGCAAACTTGTATATTTTTTCCGGGTCAACGGGATTTCCGTCAATCGTCAAATTGGATAATATTCCGTCAACGCCGTTGTTATACGTGATTGTATATCGCACCTGTTTGGAAACCTGTCCAAACGCGCCGTTGGTTTGGTAGACGGAAGCGACGAACTTAAACAGATCGAGAACGTCTGACCCCTTCATGTCAATTAAAACCAGCGTATTTTCGTAGGGCAGACAGGCTTTTATATTCTCCTTTGTAATGTCGCCTTTTGGCAGTCCGGCGCGAAAAACGCCGCCGTTGCTGAGAACGAAATCGACAGGAGTTTTGTTCTGAATCAAAAAGTCGTACGTTGCATCGCAGATGAGGTTGCACACAGAGCATTCGCCCACGCGAGATTCTTTCTCGCCCAACGGAAACGGCGCAGACGCGTGGGCAAAAACGATTTTCAAATCCGCAGACGCTTTTTGAATATACGGATCCAACGCCTTTGCAATTGCGGCATCCGGTTCGGCATCGGTTGTAACAGGAATTGCCGTCCAACTGTCCAACGTCGCTTTTCCGTTTTGAATTTTGAATATCGCCTTGCCGACATAATGACTGTAGGCGTACGCCGTAACAACCGGAGCGTTTTTTGTTAATTTGGGTTGTGTGAAATAGGAATGAGCGTGTCCGTCAACAATCAGGTCGATACCCTCAACCTCGTTTCCTAAATCGACAGAAGTAACGTGTCCGTCAAAGAGTTTTACGTCGCCCATGTGCGTCAGAGCAATTACAACGTCGACCTTTTCGATTTCTCGAAGCGTCTTGACGATCCTTTTAGCCGTGTCAATTTCGTTGTCGATGGTAATATAGCTTGAACCGTCCAACAGGCTGGGCTGATTGATCAACACGCCCAAAAAGCCTACGCGAATGCCTGCTATCTGTTTGACGACATACGGCGGCAAAACGAGTTCGCCAGTAGATTTATAATGAACATTGGCGTTAACCAGCGAAATTGGCGGCAATTCTCCGTCGTTAGACGTTATAAAGCTCTCCTGTTTCTGAAAGATTTCTTTGGTATGGTCAAATTCGTGATTGCCAATTGTCATAACGTCGTACTTCATCAGTTTATAGGCAATCAAATCCGGCTTGGCATAAAACTCGTTTGAGATCGGCTGACCGGTATTGTAGTCGCCGGAATCAACCAGCAAGACGTTTTTGTATTTGGCGCGTTCACGATTGATTATTGTTGACTGAATCGCCAATCCTCCCTGACCGCTTGTGGGAACAATTGCGCCGTGATGGTCGTTCGTATGGAGAACGACCAATTCAATCGGCTCGTCTGCAAACGAAGGCAAGCAAAACGCCTCCGTCAGAGCTAATGCGGAAACCTTCAGAAAATCGCGTCTGGTCGGGAAAGTCATAATACAATTATGCAATAACGTTTAACGATAAAAACGGCTCGACAGATTCGTCGAGCCGCTATTGTTGACATAAGCCTGTTCAATAAAGAACGTTATTTCTACTGCTGTTCAGGAGCTGCAGGCTGAGCGGTTGTTTCCTGCTTCGCAGTAGTCTTCTTGCCTTTGAAAAGCGGCATGAGCAGGAAGAAAATCGCAGCAATCAAAAGCGGAATGCCAATCCACGGTCGATAGAATATCCAGCCAATGGCAATCGTCAACAGGCTGAACCCTGCCGCCAACACAAAGGCGACAAATCCGGTTCCCATTCCAACAATCGAACCGATAAACGGCACAACGTCGGCAATAACTCGCAGCGGTTCAAACACCATCTTCAAACCGAAGAGCATCATCAGGAATCCTGCCAGACGCAGCGCCCAGCAAACCATCGAGTTGGCGTTATGAGCGTGTTTGAACATGGCGTCGGCGGAAACAACGCCTTTTTCAACCAGTTCGATCTGATTGAATTTGGTTTGATAAGGCGTGAACGTGTCGCCTTGCTGACCTGAAATGAGGCTTATCGTTTCAGTCGCCGGCACGTATTCAAACGAAACGCGGACGTCGCCAACCGCAAGCTTTTTGGGATCGCCCTTATAGAAACCGTCTTTGTAGTAAATGTATCCTTCCGGAACGCCGTTTGCCGCAGCAATCGCTTCCGGCGTCTGAGCGGGAACAAGAGCCGCAGCTGGAACTGCAGGCGCTGTTGTTTGCGTTGTAACAGGAGCTGCGTCAGCGGCTGGGGCAATTGGCGCTGCTGCTGGCGCTTCATCCGTTGTTGTTTCACTGGGAAGCGCCGGGAGCTCATCAATAGCCGGGGCGTCTTCAAGAGTCGGGAGTTCGTCAACAGCCGGCGTTTCAGGGATAGCCGGAGTTTCGGGAACAGCCGGAGTTGCAGGAACGTCGTCAATAGCTGGGGCGTCTTCAAGGGGCGGGAGTTCGTTAACAGCTGGCGTTTCAGGAACAGCCGGAGTTGCAGGAACGTCGTCAAGAGCTGGAGCGTCATCAAGAGACGGGAGTTCCGGAATAGCAGGAATTTCCGGTTCCGCAGTCGCTGCTGGCGTTTGAGGCGCTGGCGTTGAAGGAACTTCAACTGCAAATGGTTCATACCAGTTCATTTTGCTGATGATGCTATCCGTCAGGGTAAACGCGCCGAGCGTACCGGAATTTGCTTCCATTTCGCCGTCCTCAAAATCCCACGCCGGGTTTTCGTGTTCAGCAGACTGCTGGAATTGAGCGGAATTAATAGGATGGTCGCTCCATTCTTTGGTATACGTATAAGTGGTAACGGTTTCTTCGCCTCCGCCGAGTTTCTTTTTGGTTTCGGATTTCTCGTGTTCAACCCACTGATACATTTCAACGTTGCGTTTCAGTTTAAATCCCTTGACAGTAACCGGGAAAATATCGTCGGAAAGCTCTTCTTCCGTTTGAGCGTCGCCTGTCATATAAACCGGCTTGCCTTCGTTGTCCTGATTGACCTCGTCGCATTTGGCAAGGACAAGCCCAGCTTCCGTCTCATTGAGAGATTTGGTTTGCTTAATCGTTCTGCCTTCATTCCAAAACAAAAGCGGAAATGCTGCGATAAACAAGCAAAAGCCAACTACAATTCCTTTGAATGAATTGCCAATTCTTTGAAACCAGGACGTGCTGGTTGTTTGTGTAAATGAATCCGACATTCTATTTTTCCTGTAAGGTTAAAGGATTAAAAACAATCGTTGACAGACGTCTGTAAAACGGGTATTATATGCCCAGCTTTGATTAAATACAAAATTCGCCTATCGACCTTCTTTTGTTACTATAACGTTTTTTTAATTCTAATACAACATTGGTATTGAAAAAAATGGGTAAAATGTTAAAATATTTTTTATGAAAGCAAAAAAACAATGGCTTGAAATCCTGTTGATATTTATACTGTTTTTCCTCAGTGGAGCGTACCTTGTTCCTGACGTCAACGAGGCGCACTACCTCGGCAAGGCGGCGCGATTCTGGAATGAGTCCTACGCGCCGGGCGACTTTCTTCTTTCAACGCCAGACGCTCATGGGGTTTTCGTCTGGACGTTCGGCTGGCTGACGCAGTTCTTTTCGCTGCCAGTCTGCGCCTGGATTGGACGAGTCGTCTGCTGGTTTGCCATGGCGATTTTTTGGCGGAGGCTGTCGTGGAACGTCATTCCGCGTCAATGGTTATCCGTACTTTCCGCCGGGGCGTTTGTCTTTCTTCAGTCGTACTGTCAGATGGCAGGCGAATGGGTTTTCGGCGGCATGGAAGCGAAAACCATCGCATACGTCTTCGTTTTTTGGGGGTTGGAACGCATAACCGCTCAAAAATGGGGTCAGGCGTGGATTGTCCTGGGAATCGCGTCCATGTTCCACGTGCTGGCTGGCGGCTGGACGGTTTTCGCCTCGCTGATTTCTTACACTCTCTGTCTGATAACAAAACAGATTCCATTTCGTTGGAAAGACGTCTGGACGCTTCCCGTCGGCGGACTGCTGGCTTTGCCGGGGCTGGTTCCTTCCCTGCTGCTTAATCACGGCGCCGCGCCAGAGGTTGTCAAAACGGCAGAACGCTTGTACGTCTATTATCGATTGCCGCACCATCTGCTTTTCACCGCGTTCCCAACGGTATTTGTTTGGCGATTTATCGGACTGTGCGCGGTTTGCGTTGTAACAATAATCGTTCTGTTTTGGATTTCACACAATTGGAAAGAAAACTGTTCAGAACAGGGCGAGGAATTCAAACAGACGCATGCCGCTGAATCGTTTTTGATTTACTACGCTTTAACGGCGATGGCTATAGCCGGCGTTGGCGTGTTTTTATCGTACTGGTCGAAAACCAATCCTGACGTCTGCGCGGGACTGCTTCGCTTTTACTGGTTCCGTCTTTCGGACGTCGCCGTCCCGATGGCATTTTCCCTCCTGGGCAGTCGAGTTGCGTTCTTAACAAAGCTCTGTTACAAAACGAGAGTTTACGCTTTGGCGCTTTTGGCGCTTTGTGTCTGCTGCGTTATTGGCGTCTGTGAGAACGTATATCGTTTAGCAAATCCGATTCCTCCGCGTCAGTGCCGGATGGCGGAATTAGGGTATTATCAATGGATTGACGTCTGCAATTGGGTTGACGCCAACACGCCGCCGGACGCAGTGTTTATCGTTCCGAAAATGACCCGAACGTTTACCTGGTATTCTCATCGGGGAACGGTTGTCAGCTGGAAAGACGTCCCGCAAGACGCCGCCGGGCTGATAGAATGGCGCAATCGCCTTTGTCGGCTGTACGTCTGCAAAGACGAATCTTCACCTAACGGATACGTCTGGGACGATGGTTTGGCAAGACAGACGCCTGAAAAGCTCAAACGATTGGGAAAAGAGTACGGGGCAGACTATCTTGTAACAAACGCTCGCACGCCCATCGCACTGCCGGTTTTGTATCAGAACCGGCAGTTTACCGTGTATAAATTGTCTGAAGAATAATCGCGGGGCGTCAGTTTCGAATCACGCTTTGTCCGCCAACGCGTTTAATGAGCCGGCGGATTTCCAGCGCGGTAATCACCGCCAGCAGATTTCCCGTCGGCAGCCCGGTTTGACGAATAAGTTCGTCAATAGGCGTTGGTCCGGTGTGAGAGCAAATAACGTCGTAGACTTTGCGTTCCATCTCGTTGAGCTTGAGTTCCGCCGGCCTGGGTGGGTTTTTGTCTGTAACGCCTGTTGATCTCTGAATTGGCTTCATCAGCGGACCGAGATTGTCGAGGATGTCGTCAACCGATTGTACCAGTCTTGCGCCGTCTTTGATAAGACGATTAGCTCCGCGAGACATGC
>JAZUMX010000909.1:0-2273 GCA_045603865.1 Thermoguttaceae bacterium | reverse complement strand
GTTCAGCGCTGCAGCGCGTTCAATTGCCATCAGCGCATTCTGCGGGAACAGGGCGACGCTGGCGACCATTCCGCCCAAGAGGAAGAGCGCGCCGACAATCGACGGGGCGATCATTCTTCGGACGACTTTTGTCTTCAGCGCGTCGTTGTCTTTAATCGTCCAGCTGGCGTGAACGAAAATGTACAGCGTTCCCAGCAACAGCGCCGCGCCGGTTCGAGCGATCATTTGCGGCAGGAACTCGACGTTGAAAAACGCGTGCCAGAAGTTGCCGGTCTGAGCGTAGTCGCCGAAAAGCCCTTTCGCGTTGATCATGTACGCTGTGATGCCGGTAATCAGAACGAGGCTGATCCACGCCGCCAGAGCGTACGCCCAGCCGATGAGAACGTGGTCGCGTTTGGCGAGCTTGTCCCAGTAATAATAGAACGCGAACGCCGCTGCCAGCTCTATGACAAAAAAGACCCATTCAATCGCCCAGCCGAAAACGAACGTTCGAATCAGCGCCTGCGTCGCCAGCGGAGACGCCAAGCCAATCGTCCACCAGATTCCGACGCCGGTTATCGCCCCGAAAACGACGGTCAGCAGGACGAAAAATTTTGTGTGACTCTTCCAGTATTTTCGATACTCCTCGTCGCCCTTCTTGACGGCGTAGGCGTTTTCTCGCGCCAAAAGAAGACCGCCGCCAACGGCGTAATGGCTCACCAAAACGTGAATGACGGACACTGCCGCAATGACAAGCGGACTGGTTAAAATCGGTACGTACCACCACGGATATTGCATAACTGTTCTCCTGATTTATATGTGTATGTTGAATGCTTTTTAAGGGGATTTCAAATATCGATTTACTCGGCTTGCTTGCACCCGACAACGACGCGGGAAACAATCCAGCCGCAAACCAGCAGTCCGAAAACGAAAAGAACCAAAAACGCGATTATCGGCGACCATTGAACCGATTCCGTCATCTTCGCTGCGTCCATAACCGGGGTGATTTCCAGATGCTGAATCCATTGTCGAACCGTCGCCCAAACGCCGACTGCGCCCAGCTGAGCGACAAACGCCAGCAACGCCAGAGCCTTTCGGCAGCCGGACGGAACCAGACAAATCAAAATCAGCAGTCCGGCGGGAATGCAGAAGACGTACTTGGAAATCGACGTTACAATCGCGTTGCCGGGGCTGTTAATCGCCTCGATAATCGGGTCGGAAACGAGTCCCAAATAATTCCCGTAGGCGTACGTTGCGATACACGCGCCGATAATCGCCATGAAGGCGGAGAAAAACCTCAGCCAGCAGCACGACGGTTTATTGACAGCGCAGGCGTTGTCCGTGTTTGTTCCGGGGGCTGACGCACCCCGGCTCGCCATGCCGCCCAGCCAGGCGCCGTCGAAAAACGCCCAAACGCCGGTTGTTACAAACGCAATTCCCAGCATTGTCAAAATGCGGTAGACGACAACGTAGTTGTGAATCGGCATCGCCGTGCCGAGCGTCGCTCCGCCGACTTGAGTCGATTCCCAGACCGCGTCCCAGCTTTGGGGAGACGCCATGAACGTGATGCCAGTCGACATCGTCAGCCCGGCGATAATAAAGAACAGCGACGCCAGCGAGCCGAAAAAGACGATAAGCTGACTTTTAAGCGGTTTCGGTTCGCCCTTGGCGGAAAACGCCGCGATGTAGACGCTGTAATAGCTGATCATCACCCACAGCAAAACCATCAGCCACGGCCACGCCATCAAAATGGTGCCCGTATAGAACGCCTTGTAGTACGCGGTTTGAAGGAACAGCAGAGGCACGATTCCAAAGTTGATGCCAAAGGCGACAATCGTCGGAAGCTGCTGGAGGAATCGGCGCGACCACGCCCGACCGCTTTTCCCGCCGACGATAAACATCGCCAGCGCCGCCGGAAGACCAACGAACCAGAGGTTCATCATCAGAACGTGCAGCGTAAACCCGACGATCTTAAAAAATTGAATAAACCACAAAGGAGCAGGCAGCCCGCCGGCGCTGTCGGCAAGCGTCGCGCCCAAAAGGGGAAACGATTCCGGAAATATAAGATTCATAAACGTCTCCTGATTTCGAAAAAGCAATTGAATGATATCTACAACTCATTCCATTTTACCAGATTCTATATGAAATGTACAGGGCAGGAGAGAAAAAATTTAGAAAAAATAAAAATAACTAAATCGCGGTTATTAGCAGTCGCAGATATTTTTAACACGAAAAACACGAACGAAACGAAACACACGAAAAGGATATATAAAAACTTTCGTCTTTTTCGTTCT
>JAZUMX010000908.1:0-3986 GCA_045603865.1 Thermoguttaceae bacterium | reverse complement strand
CGCCGGCGTCAGCGTACCCGCCAGCGTCGGCCGACGACTCGCCTGCATAGGCGGATTCGTCTGCTATTTCAGAGTCTGCTGGATAGCCGGCGTCTGCGTTGTCGAATTCATTCACGCTATTTAATTCGTCGTAATTCGAATCGGATGTTGACATGGGTAATAAATTTGGATATTGGATTATGAATAATGGCGGCTGCGCTGTAAAAGAACTCCTTTGCGCTTCCCGCCTCTAACATCTCGCTTTTATATATGATAATTCATTTTTTCTAAAATGCAAGGAAAAATTTCGTTCTTTTGAGAAATTTTCTGTAGAAAGTCTGAAAAAGCGCTTGTCAGAACCGTTTTTATCGGTATATTTAGAAATCAGACGTCAAGCTGTCAGCGGTGAAACGCCCCTCGCAGCCTGACGCTGAAATCTTTCCAATTCTTTTTCCAAAACCTTCATACTATGCAAGAACGACTCAACCTGGCGATTTCTGCGGCTAAAGAAGCGGCAAAAATTACGCAATCTTATTTTATGTCCCGAGATCTGCGGGTCGACATGAAATCCGATCGAACTCCGGTTACTCTGGCCGATAAAAATACCGAAAAAGCCCTGCGAGAAATTATCCAAAAGGCGTTTCCCGACGACGGCATTCTGGGCGAGGAATGGGAAGAAAAGCCTGGAACGTCCGGATATCGCTGGATTCTCGACCCGATCGACGGCACAAAGTCGTTCATTCACGGCGTCCCGCTCTACGGAACGCTCATTGCGGTAGAATATCAGGGGGAAAGCGTCATCGGCGTCATTTCCATTCCCGCTACCGGCGAGATGGTTTATGCTGCAATAGGTCATGGCTGCTGGTATACGAAAAACGGTTCAGACCCAACTCTAACGCGCGTTTCTCAGCTGGCAGACCCGGCTGACGGGCTGTTTTTGACAAGCGAAGTTCTCACCTTTGACGAAATCAACCGACGAGACATCTACGAAAAGCTGGAAAAGACTTTTTACCTAACTCGAACGTGGGGAGACTGTTACGGATACATGCTCGTCGCAACCGGTCGGGCGGAATGCATTGTCGACCCGGTTTTGAGCATTTGGGACGCCGCCGCTTTGTTGCCTGTCATCATCGAGGCGGGCGGACGCTTTACCGACTTCCACGGCGTAACCACCCATACTTCCGAACAGGCGATCGCTACCAACGGACTGATTCACGACAAAGTTCTGGAGCTCGTAAAATAGACTTTTGTCCTGTTTCCGGACTTTCAAAACGTTCCAGAATTCGTTCCGTGCCCCATACTAAAACGTTGCAGAAAATATTGACAAAATATATAGATAAATTTTATTTATTACAGAAAAATCTTATTTTTTAGCCGTCAAATTCTCTATAATTAGCATTTTAAACAATTTTCTTTGCAATTTTGAGAATTATTTTCGATTGACCCGGTTGCTTTATTATAAATATAGTATATAACAGGTGGAAGTTTTTAAGAACTCATTGTTCTGGACGAAATATAAATTCAGGATTCTGGCTTGATAAACCAAAACCAGCTCGGAATCCTATAGAAAACAATTAGCAGGAGACCCGCGATGGCTGGCGCTACATCCAAGACGTCCGTGAAATCCACTGTAACCAAAAAGACCTCAAAAACCACAACCGCCAAATCCGCAAAGACGACTACGGCTGCGGCAAAAGCAACCGCTGCAAAGTCTGCGCCGGAGAAAAAGGCGGCAGTCAAAAAGACAACGAAGTCTGTTGCAGCCAAACCGAAATCCTCAGCCGCTAAACCGGCTGTAAAGACAACGTCCAAACCAAAGGCCGCTTCCAATGTAAAATCCAACGCGGCTCCTGCGTCAAAGTCCAAATCTGCTCCGGCGGTAAAAGCGTCTCCAAAACCGGAAGCCGCTAAAAAGAAGGAAGTAAAAAAGACAGTCAAGGCGGAAACGATAACAAAGCCGTCAAAGACGAATGCGGCGAAAAAGACGTCCAAATCTGCAAAGCCCGTTCAAGCTGAAGCCCCCGTCAAAAAGACGAAAAAAACAGTTCCAGCCAAAACGACCGCATCAAAAACGCCTGCTGTAACCAAAGCCAAGCCCTCTGAAACGGTCAGCAAACAAGCCGCTGTCAAAACCGCGGTTAAAAAGCCGGAAGCTCCTGTCATTGAACCGGAATCGGAATCCAGGCCAAAAGCCAAGCGCGCTACAAAATTCATGACGAAAGCAAACGCCCCGATTATTGCTCAGCTGCGTCAGCAACTCCTGCAGCGCCGCAGCGAAATCATCAGTTCATTTTGGGGAGATCTCGGCTCGGCGTACGTTACAACTCAGGCGTCTGGAGACTCCGCAGACGCAGCGATGGATTCCGTCCATTCCGAAATGCGCTCTCAGCTGGCAGAAAAGGAATCCCAGGAACTCTCGGCCATCGACAACGCTCTGCATAAAATGGAAACAGGCGAATACGGTCTGTGCGAAGAGTGCGGCATGCCGATTCCCGTTGAGCGTCTCGAGATTATTCCGGACGCGGAACTGTGCTTAAAATGTCAGGAAGAGTTAGAGGAAGACAGCGAATACGATAATTACTCTTACTACAGTTACGAGTGATTCCGTTAATCCCGTTCCCCTTCGATTGCCTTGGTTATATTTGATGACTTTCCAGTTTAAAAAATGGTTTTTGTTTCTTTTGACAGCCCTGTTCTTCTTTTCGACAGGGCTTGAGAAGGGAATCGCTCTTTACGCTCAAGACGACGTTACTCCGAGTTCTGAAGAGGAATCTTCTAAAGCGTCTCAGCGTCCTCATCCCATCTTTGTTCTTCCAGAGGAATATACCGAATCCGGTCGAAAAGCCATTGCCAACCGACTGCGTTCCGTTGGGGCGTCCGACTCGCTCAGCGTCCCGGAGGCGCTGCGTCTTTCGATTCAGCTTGCCCGTCCGGCGATTGTTCACATAGAAACAACGTCCATTCACAAGCCTAGCGGCGCGGCGATTCGTACAGTTAAAGAACTCAATAACGAGTCCGGCGCCGGGTTTATTATCGAACGGCTCAACAAGCAGTACGTTGTTACAAACGGTCATGTAATCCGCGCGGAAGAAAATATCGACACGCCCCAAAACGTCAACCTGTATTTGGCGGACGGGCGGGTTATTCATCCTGTTAAAATCCTTTCAGACCCGGCTACGGACATTGCCCTGCTGGAAATCAAAGGGAAATACCTGGCGTTGGAATTCGGAGACAGTGACGCGGTTCAGGTGGGAGACTTTGTCGTTTCCGCCGGAAGCCCGTTTGGATTGAGAAACACATTTTCCAGCGGCATCGTCAGCGCCAAAGGACGCCGGAATTTACAGGTCGGAAAGACGTCCGGCGAGATTCAGGACTATATCCAAACGGACGCCCCGATCAATCCCGGCAACAGCGGCGGACCGTTAATCAATCTTCGCGGCGAGGCAATTGGAATCAACGCCGCCATCGCCAGCAACACCGGATACGGCGAAGGCGTCTCGTTTGCCATTCCCGCCAAGTTGGCAAACTCCGTCATTGAACAGCTTACCCTCTCCGGCAAGGTGGAGCGCGGCTGGCTGGGCGCGTCCTTTGACAACAATTATTCCACCGCCGATGCGGCGAAATTAGGCGTTTTCGCTGCAATGTTTACCAATCGGCAAACGCCTGTTTATCCGCCGAGAATCGGAGCCAGAATTCTTTCTCCGCCGCCGTCTTCCCCGGCTGGAAAAGCGGGATTGCAATACGGAGACGTCATTTTGTTTTTCAACGGAACCGGTGTCGAAGACAAAGACCATCTGATTTATCTGGTCAGAATTACGCGTCCCGGCATGACCGTTCCCATCGTCTTTTTCCGCAACGGAAAACTGTACGATCATAAAATTACAATCGGAAGAAAATAAGGCACATCCGGCAACGGTGTACCTTTAGTTGTGAAACAGCTTTTAGCTACTAGCTACTAGCCATTAGCTTGGTTATTTTAGTTTCAGGCTTTAAATAATAACGCTATG
>JAZUMX010000907.1:0-1731 GCA_045603865.1 Thermoguttaceae bacterium | reverse complement strand
CGGAAGTCTTTGAAAAGCAGCTGCAGCCGTGAAATCCTGCTTTGGCGCCTTCTAAAGAACAAACTCTTCCAGCAAGTCCGCATCAGAGAATAAACCGTTAGCTTTCAGCCTGGACGTTCGCCGCTCCAGGCTGATAATTTTTTTATGTATTAGTCCTCCATAAATCTCTTGTTTCGGTTGTAATAATCTGTAACAATTTCCAGCTCGATGTCGTCCATGCTGGTTTCGATTACGGAATCGTCCGAGCCAAAAACGCAAGCCGTTGAGCGTTCGAGATTCACAACTTGAACGCCTGACGCGATCTTGGTAAAAGCATAGCCGTTGACAATGATGTCGGCATTGTCGGCAATTCTTTTCATTTCCGCATAGGTTAAGGATGTAAACCGGTCGTCGTTCATAGTCAGATTCCCTTTTGAGAATCCCACGCTGGGTGCGTTCAAATTGGGGTTAAAAAAGGAGAACTCTGTTCTTATCCCCACGTCTTTAGACGTGGGAAATAAAAAACAATTCATAAATCGTAGCCCCCAGATTTATCTGGGGGATTTGATTAGCGATCTTCTCCCAAACGCTTCCCCTCCAATTCACTCTCAGTCCCATCTTCCAAAGGAAGATGGGACTGAGAGTGAATTGGAATTCGTGCGTAATATTCTATTATTTTATGTTATTGTAGAACCACACCTAAAAGTGTGGGGTACGTTTAACTTCTGTTACTCTGCTGCCGGGGCGCTATTTGCCGCCGCGGCTGGACCATTTCTCCCAAACGTCTTTGTCTTCGAGCATTTTAATAAACACGCCGCCAATTACCGAGCGGGCGATAAATCCGCGGAATTTCGCGTTCGAGCAGTAATACCAGTCCGTCATGGGGAGACGGTCTGGCGTCTTGTCGATAAACTGATAGATGGGCGTCATAATCGCGTCGAAGTCCGCCTGATTGTCTGCCATCGTCGCTGTCCAGACTTCCCAGTCCATTTTCGTATAGTCTGAACGGTTGTCCAGAGGCAAGCCGTAGGGGCGAATCTGATGAGCCTTGTAGTACGCGATTTCCTTTTCCATGACGGATTTCGGGAACAGATTGAGCCCAAGAATCTTGTCCCAAACGATATTGTATTTCATACTCCACGTGCCGGGCTTGTCAAACGCCAGACGGAAATGGTCGCCGTCGTCGGCGGTTTTAATCCACTGGTCGACAAACTGTTCCGCTAACGCGCGATATTCGTTCGCTTCGTTTGTCAACCCGCGCATTTCGCACAGGCGGGCGTAACAGGCAAGAGCGACAATCGCCTTGGCGGACAGGTTGACGTTGTGAGCCAGATGCCCGGCGAAGTCGTCGGTGCAGAGCTGGTTTTCCGGGTCGAATCCCTTTTCTTTGAGGAACGCCGCCCATTGGGAGAGCATATCCCAGTATCGAGCCGCATATTCCGCAGACCCTTCAATGTGACAAATCAGAGCGGTGGTGATAATCATGTTTCCGGACTCCTCAACGGGCATTTGATTCACTTCCGTCTTTTCGCCTCCGCCGTAAAGCTGACCTAACGCTTTGGGATAAAATCCGAGGTCGTGCGGCGCGAAGGGGAACTTCCAGCGTCCGGTTTTGACGTACTCGAAAATGGGCGTAACGGTGCCTTTGAGCAGTTCCACGTTAAACAGAGCCAAAACGGGCGTGGTTGGATACAGCACGTCTACGGTGCCGATAAACCCGCCGCTGCCGTTTTCTTTGGAGAGGAACAGGGG
>JAZUMX010000906.1:0-41280 GCA_045603865.1 Thermoguttaceae bacterium | reverse complement strand
ACTTGACGGCGAAAGCCGTCAAGGGAAAAAAACGCCGAAAGGGGGAGACAACGTAGAGAGAAAATGACGAATATTTTCGGCTACGAAATTGGTTTTTCGTAGTATTAGCAGTGTAGCCCGAAGCCGGGCTACATCCGGAGGAGGTTTCCGGCTTACGTCAGTTTTGTATGCACACTTCGCGGCGTGAAATAATTATTATGCGAAAAGAGAATCAACATAAACGCACGTATAAACACCACAATTTACCACACTGGGACTATCCTGAAAGACTGCAATATATAACATACCGTCTTTGGGACAGTTTACCTAAATATCAGTTAAAAGAATTATTAGAAAAGGCTGCAATCGTTCCAAAAGAACGCCGACGCTCCTATATGGGGCATTTAGTTGAAGAATGGGTTCATAACGGAAGCGGCTGTGGGATTTTAACCGCAGACGACGTTTTCCCGATTATATTGGAAAATTGGTTTTATCATCATAAAAAGGCATACGACATCTTAGAATGGGTAATAATGCCTAATCACGTTCATTTATTAATTAACCAATATTACGGGTACGCATTAAAAGACGTTGTCGAGTCATGGAAAAGCTTTACCAGCCGTCGTATCATGGAAACAGCGTCGTATAAACAAGCGGTTGCCAATAATCCTGATTTTGTCGATTCCGTTTGGTATCCCAACTACTTTGATCGAATGATTCGCGGGTCAAATCATAAAGCCAATACTCGACAGTACATTTTAAACAATCCTGTCGGTTTGAGATGGGGTCAAACAACCGTTCAAACGCCGCAGGACTGGCCTCTTTCCAGCGCGACTGAGCAATGGAAAGAGCTGGTAAATTTTCCGCCAGAAGGGTGAAATGTAGTATTGCGAAGGAGACGCCCACCCTTGGATGTAGCCCGGCTTCGGGCTACAACTTGACGGCGAAAGCCGTCAAGGAAAAAACGAAGTTCCGGCGAGGGAGAGTTCACGACGTTTTCGACTGCGAAACAGATTTTTAGTAGGTCGCGGCAGAGTAGCCCGAAGCCGGGCTACATCCGGAGGAGGTTTCCGGCTGCGTCAGTTTGGAATGCACACTTCGCAGCGTAGAAACGTTACGCTATTTCCACGGGAATTCTTTACCCGTCAGGCGTTCGTAGGCTTCGACGTACTTCGCGCGGGTTTTGTCGATAATGTCCTGCGGGAGGGTCGGCGGTTCGCTGTTCTTATCCCAGCCGGACTCGTTGGTCAGCCAGTCGCGAACAAACTGTTTGTCGAACGAGGGCTGGCTGCGCCCTTCTTCGTACTGGTCAGCAGGCCAGAATCGGCTGCTGTCCGGCGTGAGGACTTCGTCCGCCAGAATCAGTTTGCCGTCCAGGACGCCCCATTCAAACTTCGTGTCGGCAATGAGAATGCCCTTGGATTCCGCATACTCGCTGCCGCGGAGGAAGATTTCAATACTGCGTTCGCGAAGCTCTTCCGCCAGCGCGACGCCGATCTCGTTAGCCATCTGCTCGAAGGAAATGTTGATATCGTGCCCTTCTTCCGCCTTGGTGGACGGCGTGAAAATCGGGTTTTCCAGCTTCGCGCTTTCTTTGAGATCTTTGGGAAGTTCAATTCCGCAAACGGAACCGCTCTTCTGATATTCTTTCCAGCCGGAACCGGTCAGATAGCCGCGGACAATACATTCCATCGGGACGATTTTCGTCTTTCTGCACAGCATCGAACGACCCGCCAGGTCGGTCGTGTCGAGTCCTTTGAGCTGCGGCATTTCGTTGACGTCACAAGTAATCTTGTGGTTGTCGCCGCCGAAGAGGTCAAACCAGAACGCGGAAATCTGCGTCAGGACGCGCCCTTTGTCGGGAATGCCCGCCGGCAGAATCCAGTCAAAAGCGCTGATGCGGTCTGTTGAGACGAGCAGAACTTCGTCTCCGAAATCATAAACGTCGCGAACTTTCCCGCTGCGAACGGGAAACGGTAAATTGGTCTTTAATACGGGTGTGGACATGGCGTAGGGAGTAGGGAATAGGGAATAGGGAATGGGAGAGCTTCTAGCTATTAGCCGCTAGCTAGGAGCTAGAAGCTAGCAGCTCTAGGCTACTTTGTATCCTTTTTCTTTGAGGAACTCTTTGAGTTCCGGGATTTTAATCATCTGGAAATGGAATACGCTTGCCGCCAGGAGGATTGTGGCTCCCGCTTCGACGGCGTCGGCGAAATGCTGCATGTTACCCGCTCCGCCGGAGGCGACGATTTGAGCGCTGCACGCCTTCGCCATGGCTCGAATTACCGGCAGATCGTATCCGGTTCGCGCGCCGTCGCCGGACTTGCTGGTCGGGAGAATGACGTTGACGCCGAATCCGTCGAGCTTTTTGGCGAATTCCACAGCGTCCGCGCCGGTGGCTGTGCGTCCGCCGTCAATATAGACTTCGTATCCGGACGGGAGTTCCGCGTTGACGTCTACGTCGATGGCGGCTGTAACAGCGTCGACCCCGAATTCTTTAATCAGTTCCGGAATCAGATCGGGCTTTCGGAACGCGGCAGAGGAAATCGAAACGCGGTTGGCGCCAGCGTTGAGAACGGCGGCGGCTGTTTTGACGTCGCCAATTCCGCCGCCGACGGTAAACGGAACCGTCGTTGCCGCAGCAACTTTTTTAACAACGTCCAGCATGGTAGAGCGATTTTCTACCGTGGCGGTAATATCCAGCAAAGCCAGCTGATCCGCTCCGGCGGCGCAGTACGCCTTGGCGCATTCGACCGGGTCGCCGGCGTCGATGATGTCAACAAAATGCACGCCCTTGACAACGCGACCGTTTCGCATGTCCAGGCAAGGCATGATCGATAATTCTTTGTCCATGATTTGAATGGGGGATAGGTGGTAAATTCGAAATGAAAAATTCGAAATACGGGGCTGAAAAGTCCCGCATTCCGATTTCTTATTCTATCGTTATTTTTACTTTTGTCAAGTTAGACGGGGCTTACACGCTAAACCGAATCAGCAGGATGTCGCCGTCTTTGACGACGTATCCTTTGGGTTCCTGACGGAGCTGGTTTCTGGCTTTGACTTCGCGTTCGCTGCCCGCCGCCAGGAGGTCGGTTACGGTCATGACTTCCGCTCGAATAAACCCGCGCGCCAGGTCGGTGTGAATGCTGGCAGCGGCGTCGAGGGCTGTTCCGCCCTTTTTGAGAATCCAGGTTCGCACTTCCGGCTCCCCGGCAGTGAAGAACGTCATCTGTCCGGACTCGTCTAACATGAGCCGAACCAGCTCGTCTTTGTTCGCCGTCTGAAGCCCCATCTCCTCGATGAGCGCCTGGCTTTCTTCCGGCTCCATAGAGTCCAGTTCCAGCTGAAGGGAAACCGGCGCAGCAAAAACCTTGACGCCTTCAATGCAGTTGTCGAACCGGTGAAGATCGGACTCGTCGTCGCCGCAGTTGACGACGACCATTCTCGGCTTTTCGCTGAACAGACGGAAGGCGCGAGTGCATTTCTGCTCGTCTTCGGTCATGTCGTCAAGCGTAACCGCCTTTTCGTTTTCCAAGCCGGCGAGAACCTTCTGCAAAACCGTCTGTTCGAACTGGAGCTTTTCCTTTTCCGGCTTTTGCAGCGGTCGTTTGAGCTGGGCTTCCAAACGCTCCAAACGGTTGGAAACGACTTCCATGTCCGCCACGAGCAGGTCTTCTGTAAAGGAATTGTAGTCCTGAACCGGGTCGGACTTGTCAAACGCGCCGACGACCAGTACGAGGCAGTCCGCCTCGCGAATGTGCGCCAAAATCGCGGGCGCGCCTTCGTGGTTTCGGTTCAAGCCGGGCGTGTCGACCAGTTCCAGATTGGCGTGCGTTACCTTTTTCGGCTTGTACAGTTCGCACAGCGGAGCGAATCGCTCGTCGGGAATGGGAACCATGGCGCTCTGCTCTTTATGCGACAGAGCCAAGTCCGGCGCGAAGCCGGTCAACCAATGAAACAACGTACTCTTTCCAGAGCCGGAATACCCTGCTAATCCTATTTTCATAGTTGCGAGTGGTTAGTGGTTAGTGGTAAGGAAGAACATACGCTCTGGAGAGCAGTCGTCATTTTAAGCGATAAAACTAGGAAGAGCGACTTTCCTCCTTACAACTTAGCGCTTAAAACTTACCACTTTTAATGCGGTTATTAAATGATTTATTTTAACGATATAAATTATAGCGCTATCGTTTGCATTTGCAAGTAAGAGTTTCACGAAATATTCAAAAAATCCAATATTAATTACAGCTCAACGGCTGATTTGACCTGAAACAGACTTGCGAAGAGAGATTCGTTCTTCATTATTTTAACGACTCTATTTACTAATCGCTAATTGAAAAGATTTCCTTGCCGCGGGATAGAAAGGTTATTATTTGAAACACGTGTTAAAATTTCATAGGCTTATTGTAAATTTTATATGCTATAAAGCTATGCAATATAAATATTTATGGAAATTTCTAAAAACGACTGTTTTTCAATGACAGTTTTATGTTTGATTTCGTATATACGTGTTGAAAAAGGAAAAAAAACTTTTTCCAGAAATCGACAAAAAATGTTTCATTGGTCTGTTACCAATAATTTTTGTTAACGTTTATTAATTATTAGCAATAATCGCCTTTCCCAAATTTGATTCTGACGGCAAGCGTTAGCTGACCAGTTAACGGTTCGTTGTTGAAAGAGGAATCAAGAAGCGTTCATCGAAAGACGCCTATCGAAAGACGCATGGCATCGCCCGGGTAAGCTTTGCGGACTTCACGATTTTGGATTTGGCATGCGTTTTGAATTCGCAGGCATTCGATGACCTGCGATCGAGAAACGCGTTTAGCGCATTTTTTTGAAACCGACTGTGATGAAATTGGATTATCACGTGTGCGTTTCAATGGAATCATTTTTAACCTTTTATGGTGTAAGGAGGTTGACATGGGTGATCGCAAGAATGATTGGACCGATTTGTTGGCTCCATTCAGACTATTTGATTTCTGGAATTTCAGCTGGTTTGGAAACGGCTGGTTCGGAAAACTGCTTCGATTCGTGTGTAATCTGACAATTATCACGGTCGTAGTCAATATTGTTGGCGGCATCGCATTATCGATGTTAATTGAATGGACGGAAGCGCCTTGCATGCCTTCCGGCGACGGTTCTTCATCGGAATTGGACAACGAATTGAACGTCCAGTTTGAAGAGTGGAACGCTCGTAAGTTGTTCTGGTTGGACACGTATCACGTCAACCTGGATGACGTCAACAAGAGTTGCAGAGATTTAAACCAGAACTGGACGAATACCAATCTTTATTTAAAGGAAAAGGCTTACGAATTGTGGAACAAAATTGATTGGAGTCCCGTGGAGCGTTGCTTGAGAAGCGTGTTAGGCACGATTGAACAGGTCACGCCGGAGGAAGAACCAACCAGTAATTATGACAGCTTATAGTTAAGCTGTCAAAAGGGGCAAGGTTAGACGCAAGGCGTTCTGACCGATAAGCGCTACCGCTTAACGCGGGGACTTTTTGCCTGCGCTTTAACCTTGCTCCTAAAACAGCGCTCCCGCCTGGCGCTTCCGACATGTTGGCGATTAGCCCTTGCGCGGGTCAAACCGTTTACGGATTTGACAGGTTAATCGTTCGCTTTTTAATTTACAGGCGCCAACCTCTGGGATAAACCTAAAATTGATTTTAATCAGTCCTGTACGCATTATCCGATGGAGTTACGACAGGACTGACGTTGAAAAGAGATCCGCAATTCGCACTATCAGTCTGGCAGCCAGATAGAGCTTTTCTTTTCTTCCGGCGCGGGGCTGGCAGGCGGGTTGGGCGAATCGGGCGTCCACAGTCCGGACGTCGACTGCTGCTGCGGTTCCGGAGTTGCTGCTGACAAGTCCGCCGGATTCGGCGTCTGTCCGCGAGCCGCCATTTCCGACATCTGCTGGATCTGCTGGACGAAGTTCATCAGCGCCTGCATGGTCTGCGGTTCGTCTTTGTGATCCTGATAAATCTGGTGCATCTTCTTTTCCATTTCCGCCATGTTTCCTGACAGGAACATCGTTTGCAGTTCCATCATGTCGAAATAGGAATCGGAAATGTTGTTGGCTTTGCAGAAGTCTTTGCCTTGCTGAATGTTTTCCGGGACAAGGCCGTTGGGCGACAGACACAGCTTGACGTACGCCGTCTGTCGAATGTCGACGGAGAGCGTGTTACGGCTGACGATTTCCTGCGCCAGTTTGTGCATGACGCTGTCCGTTCCGTACGGATTGTAACGGGCGTAGAGCATTGCCAAGTCGCTGTCGGAAAGCGATTTGAGGTCGACTGCCCCGTACAGCGTCGGCGGGAGAGACGCCAAGTCGCTGGACTCCACCGTCAACGGCGGGAGAGGCTTGAGATTCAACGCAGCATAAAGCGCGTCGAAATCCAGCAGCGGATTGCCGGCGCCGAGCAGGTATTCGACAACCTTGATAACCGCTCGAACCAGGGGCTGTTTCTGTTCGTTTGCCGCCGCCTGACGCAAAGACGCGCCTAAAACGCCCAGGCAGAGGTCCGGCCAGCAGTTGAGCAGCAAGTCGTTGTAATGTTCGCGCTGAAGCTGATTGATAACGTTTTGCGGCGTGTTGTCCGGGAACGCCTGCGGACGGGTAAAGGAATCGATTGTAACAGACGGCGCTTCCATTGTAACAGCTTGCGGCTCGCCCTCAAGACAATCGCCAAAGGTTTCCTTGACCAGGGCGTAAACGTCTTCCCGGTCGCAGTCCAGAATCGACGAGAATTCCAGAATCGCGTCGCGGTCGGTTCTCTTACCCCAAAGGGCGACAGAACCGAGAACCAGCGGGATGTCTTCAAACGTGAGGCTTTCTGACCACGACGTCTGTTTGGGCTGATCGAGCAGAGAGCCGATAAACAGCGGCGGCGGGCCGTCGAAGTTTTCTGCCGGAACGTTCTGCGAAATCAGGCGGTTGGAACTCAGCAGCAGTTCTCGCAGCCTGTCCTGATCTTTCACCTTGTACTGGAAATCGTACAGCGGCATGTTGTCTTCCAGCGGCGATTTCGACAGCAGCAGAGCCGTTGCCAGGGCGTCGATTTTGCGGTTGAGTTCCGGCTCGCGCTCAGAGTACAGCTTGAACATGCGGGAGGCGTCTGCAATTTTGCTGCGGTTGAGATACAGAATCGCAGCGTTGTACGCGGAATTCAGTTCCGTCGGGTCGTCTGTCGCGATCTTCTCAAACGCCTGCGCCGCTTCGAGCCAATGGAAGGTGGAAATCAGCTGCTGCGCCGCAGTGAAATCTGCCGTCAGCGCGCCGCGGCTGTTGGTCTGATAGAACGAATACGTCTGGCGCAGCGGCAGGGCGAGGCTGGAATCGCTGAGAATTCGCAGCTGCATCCGGTGCGTCATTTCGTACTCTTGAGTCGCCTTGAGCTGATCAAAGAATGTGGCGCGGAGGCTCATCAAAAACAACGCGGCGGGAATAAACCCTTCGTTGAGTTCGTTCTGACTCAGAGAGCTTAACGCCGCCAGCATCCCGGTGGGGTTCATTTCCGGGTAATGGTTGACAAAGCACTTTTCCAGATAGTCGTAGCCCGCGTCGACGTCTCCGCTGTTGGAGCAGGAGAGGCTCTTCCACGCCAGCGCCAACGGGTGGTCCGGGAACTGAGCAAGAAACTGTTCAACCGCTTCGTTCCAGGCAGAAACCGATTCCAAATTGCCGCCGCTAATATCTTTGATGCATTTAAGATAAAGCAGGTGACACTTCACGTCCAGAATGTCTGGCTGATTCGGGTTCTTTTCCAAAACGGAATTGATGAAATTCATTGCCGCCGCGTACTGCTGACCCTGGAGCATTTTGCGGATTGTCTGAATATCGGCGGGATTGTCGCACCCGGGGACTCGGCTTTTTTTCCCAGCAGAACTGGACGTCGAGGAATTGGAATCTGTACTCATGGTTTTTGTGGATAATTAAAATGGCGTGCGCCGAACTGCGTTCTCGCAGCGGTTAATGGGAATATGGGCAATGTATTACTTACGATTCGTCAACGACTGACAGCGTTTGATTAGGAAGAACATTCTTCGTTATTAATATTCTGCTTGAATCAAAAGCCGTTTTCAACTCCATATATATTATTGAGTATTTTAGCAGAAATAACGATTTCTTTCGAGGGGGGGCGCCTGAAAAGTTAGGAGTGAGGCGTTAGGAGTGAGGAGTTAATAATAGAAAAGCAGTAGAGGATAGGTAAAATGCAACAAGCATGTAAAATCGAATTTTAGATGATTTTTGGAATTATTTTTTGGATATTTCTATTTTCTGGAAGTTAAAATGTCGATGAAACAAATATAGAACTGGATTTTTATATCCAGAAGTATTTCATTTGACGGTTGTCTGCACCTGGAAAGCAATCAAATTGCCAGCAGACAATTTATTATGGAGGATAAACCGTGAAATCTGTGAACCAATGGTATAAGCGCATAGCTGCCCGCGTACGAAAAATGCCGACCATCTTGGCAATTATAGTCGCATTTACCAGTAGCGGAGCTGCCATTTATGGGCAAGGCGTACCGGCTATTCCGGTTGAAGGCGGCGTCTATTATGACTACAACGCTCCTCCAACCCCAGCAGCTCAAACGGCTGTTCCGTCGGGAACTGTGGCAGCAAGCTATGATACCGTCGTAACCGAGCCTGAGGATTTTACTCATACAAATAATATTACAACAGATCCTGCTGTAGCCATCAATCCCACCGGTCCTTTTGAAAAACGCGGCGACTATTACGTTCGTACGACAGACCGTTATGGCAATCCCAAATACGATTTTGATGAATATTCCCCTGGAATTCTTCCTCAACCAATGGGAGGGATGCCTAACAGCGGACCGGAAAAAATAGATCCTCGCACTTTGCAGCCTTCCGGACCGAAAGGCGCGGCGGGAGATACGATTCTTAACAGCCCGGGATGTCAGCTTTGCGGCGGCGGATATGGCAATCCGAAACTTTGGTCTTTTGAAATTGGAACCAAAATCCTTCATCGAGAAGCTCCAGAATATATTCGAGCAATTCCTGAAATTTTAGGATATGTCAGCAGCGTTTCAACAATACAAGGATATACAGTTGAAAAGGACACGTCATTTGATATTTCCGCCGGTTTGGATATTCGAGCAAAACGTTATTTAGGCCGCAATGCCAAGAACGTCAATTTCTTCCTCGAATTTGAATATTGGGGACTTAACGAATGGAACATGACCAACCGGTATCTGTTTTATGGTCTGAACGAAGATGACGAGCAAGTTGTTGACGAAATGGAATACAAAGTTCGTTCCAGAGTCAATTCCTTTGAGCTTAATCTTCGAGTTCAGCCGCGTGGAACGCTCCACGATCGTATGGTTTACCTTCCCAACGGACGCGTTCAAAGACAATGCCGTCAGGGTTGGAGCGGAAACATGCTTGTCGGTATTCGATACTTCGATCAAAACGATTATGGTCTTTTGAGCAATCTTACAGAGGGATACTCTTTAGATTGCGAAACTGACAACAATATGCTTGGTTTCCAGGTTGGCGTGGAGCTGATTGATCAACACTGTATGTGGAACTGGGGTATAAACGGAAAAATCGCTCCGTTGTATAACTGGTCAGATCGTACGTATAACGCTTCATGGACAGAAGGCTCCGTAAAAGCCGCTGAGGGACAGCTGGCAGGTTTGGCAGACGTTGGCCTTTGGGTGAACTATCGATTCAGCAAGCGTTGGACAGGGCGTTTCCAGTACAACGTTATGTGGATTACAGGCGTTGCTCAGGCAACAAGCCAGATCGCTCAGGGCGTCAATGATCGATATGCAATCGATAACGACACCACTGAATTCATGCAAGGCTTGACCTTGTCAATGGAATACGCCTGGTAACAGCGTTCAAGATAACGAAAAACAATAACGGCGAGAAGATTAAATCCTCTCGCCGTTTTTTTGTTTGTTATAAATACGTCATTTACAGAGACAGAACGTATTCGCAAAGAGCTTCAATTTCTTCTTCTGTAAGCTGGACGTCCTGAAGTTCGTGCTTTCCTTCTACGAAAAGTTCTTTCATGGTAACGTAGCGACCGTCGTGAAGATACGGAGCCGTTCTCCAAACTTCCAGCAGCGTGGGCGTATCCCAATCGTCTCGCTGGTCGAATTCTGCGCGGGTTTTGACGTTGTGCATTTGCATGTCGGTGTAGTATTCTCCGCCGTGGCAGACGTCGCACTTGGCTTTTTTGAATACTTCTTTGCCTTTCTGGGCTTTTTCGGACAGCTTGCCGTTAACCAGATACGGGCTGGGAACGGCTTCCATGGCTTCGATGAATTCGTCGATGCACTGAGCGTCTTCTTCCGGTCGAACGGCGAACTGAATAAACTGAATTCCCTTGCGGACGCAGGCATGATGGTCAGGACGAATTCCGGAAATCATGGTCGGCGGGGTTTTGTCTGAGCGGAACAGAGATTTGGCGTTTTTCGGGTTGCCCATGCCGTCGTTCATCAAGTCCCAGTTGAGGGCGTCAACGCGGGCGTTGGGATGGCAAGTCGCGCAAGACTGCCATTGCTGGAAACACAGCGAGGCGTCGCCGAAGAACATCTGACCTTTGCGAACTTTACTCATTTCCTGCTGCGGTCCCAATTCGATTTTACCGGTGCAGCGTTTGGAACGCAAATTGACAATGTCGATTTCATCCGAGAAATACAGCGGCGTATAGGCTTTGTTGTCTGTTACAACAATTGATCGAGGCGCAACGCCCTTGAGTCGGACGCGGTTTCTCATTCCAACCAAAAACGAGAGGTCGTTGGGAACGTCAGCCGCAGTCGCCGCCGTATAAATTCCGGCGTTTTCGGTGGTCTTTTCCGGCATCGCCAAGAGTTTTTCAATCATTTTTTCGTTGTCGATAATGCTCATTTCAGAAGTTCCGGAATGAGTTACCAGCAGCGTTTTGGAGTCCGGCGTAAACGCGATTCCGTACGGGTTGGCGGCGCCAAGGTCGATGTCGTCCAGAAGAACGACGTTGACCAGCTTTTTGGCTTCGACGTCTATAATTGCCAGGGCGTTGGTGTTCATCCAGCCGCGTTCCACCTGAGTGGTTGGCATCTGGTATCGAGCCAGAATATTGGTTGCGTAAGCGTATTTGCCGTCTGGCGAGACGCGAATTTCATGAACGGACGAACAGCCGTTAATCAGACGAATTGACGTCGCGGTATTGGTTGCCGTGTCGATAACGCCGATTTCCGACGCCACGTCGTAGCCGTCAGCGCGATCGTTTGGAATAAAATTGGCAACAAAAACCGTTTTGCCATCAGGAGTTATGTCGCAGGAAACCGGTTCGCGAACGACTCCGACTTTAGCGATTTCTTTACCCTGTTCCAGGTCGACGACGGAAACGTTGTTGTTGAACTGGTTGCAGACGTAAACGCGTTTGCCGTCAGGAGTTAAGCACGGAGAGCACGGTGTGTGCCCGACGGCGATCGTCTTTTCGACAGCGCCGTTTTCTGCCGACATGACCAGCAATTCGCCTTCCGGACGGGTTACGGTAACGTAAAGCGTTTTGTCGTCTTTAGATATGGCAATTCCTGTAGGCGTCGCTGGAGTGGGAAATTCAGCGGCAACGCTCTTTCCTGCCAAATCTACTTTGCTTACGGACTTGCCGTCCATATTAACAACAAACAGAAAAGCTCCGTCTGAACTCTGACAAATCGAGCATGGACCTAAATACCGCGGCGTTTCTTCGCCCTGTACCGAAAAGGACGAAACGACTGCTGCAGCAAGGGTCAACAACAAAACAATGCGTTTCATGATAATAAAGGGGTAAGTGGTAAGAAATTAGTGGCAAGTGGTTAGTTTTGATGATGCGCTTGCGTCCTAACTACTAAAAACTAACCGCGAACCACTGCAAATGGCGCTGTAGACGCTTATTTTGCCCTCATTATATAGCAATCTTTAATAAAAGTCGAGGGGAGAAAGGGAAAAATATCAAAATTTTAAGAAATTATCGGGTTGGGTTTAGGCAGTAGGGAATAGGGAATAGGGAGTAGGGAGTAATTATTTATTCTTAGAGCTATTTACTATGCACTATGCACTTAATTAATTACCTCTAAACTTCCGTTAATTTGGGTAATCTAACGAAACAATTATTTTTTTGATGATTTTCTCAATTTTGTCGATTATGCGGACGATAACAGTAATTGGTTCCTCTTGCTGTGAGGAAACCAGTAAACCAAATAGAATTTACAATCCGTTTTTGAACGTCAAAAGGAATTTGTCGTTCAACCCAAAAGAAAGAGGTTTTCCACTATGAAACGAATCATCACATTGACAGCGATTATTAGTATCGCGTCCTTCCTGACGGGTTGCTGCTGCTTTGGCCCGTACGGTTATAATTGCGCTCCCTGCGGTCCTTACGGCGGCGCGTGCGACTCCTGCCCGGCAACGGCGGCAACGTCGAGCGACCTGTTTACTCCTTGCGGAGTTGGCGGCTGCTATGGCGGAGCATGCGGTCCGGTTTGCGGTCCGGTTTGTGGTCCGAACTCTTGCGAACCGTGCTTTACGGGCTACTATGGTTATCCGTGCTGCCCGCTGCTGACGATCGTTTCCCTTCCGTTCCGCGTTGTGGAAGAGCTTTGGATGTGCGCTGTTGGTTATTGGCCCAACACAGGCTGCAGTCAAATCTACTGGGGTGAATGGAGCGACCCGCCCTGCCCCGACCAGTGCTGCTTTAACAACTATGCAGGACCGTGTTCTTCTCGCGCTTGCGGCGCTACTGCCTGCCGAGGAACTATCGGATGCAATTCTGGCTGCTCCAGCTGTGATGGCGGATTTGGTTATGGATACGGTGACGGCATGATTTACGAAGGCGGCATGGACGGCGAAGTTATTATGGATTCCGCCGCTCCAACTCCGGCGACTCGCCCCGCTCCCGGACGTCCGCAGGTAATTCAGCCGACCCCGGCTCCCGCTCCCGGAACGTCAACTTCTAACTGCCGAAATTGCAGCCAGAATCGTCAGGCGGCGGTTCAGAATCCAACAACGTACCGCGCTGCGAAGTCCCCCAACGGTCCGATCCAGCAGATTCAGTATCAGCAGCCGGTTCAGAGAACCTACGCTCCTGCTCAGCCCAATAACGTCAACGTTCCTAATGACATCATGAATCAACTTCCTCCGGGAGCCGTCATCGTCTCTGACGAAGTTGTATCCGCTCAGGCGACAATTAAAGCCGGCGGCGATTCCTACGCCCCGGTTCTGCCGAACTCTTCAAATCAGTGGAAGTCGGCTGCTGTCAAACGAACTGCGCGTTAATTAAAAAAAGAAAATTTGGGAAAACGGATTATAGTTGCGAGTTGCGAGTAACGAGTTGCGAGTTTGTTCACCGCTTTCGTTTCTCGCAACTTGTTTTTTCTCATTAAATACAAACCATGAACGTTTACGGAATCGGTACTGATATAACGGAAATCTCTCGCGTTGCGGATATGCTTGCCCGCCATGGCGATTCTTTTAAAAATCTGACGTTTACAGAGCTGGAAATCCGTTACTGCGAAGGACATAAAAATTCAAACGAAAACTTTGCCGCCCGATGGAGCGCTAAAGAGGCAATTCTCAAAGCGCTGGGAACCGGCTATGCTGACGGAATCAAATGGCGCGATCTGGAAATTCGCAATCTGCTGTCCGGAAGACCTGTTGTTTTTATCGGCGGACGCGTTCTGGAAATCGCCCGAGAACAAAACCTCTGCGATTTTCTCATTACTATGTCACACTGCAAAGAATACGCGACCGCAACAGCAATAATCATACAGGGCGACGAAGTCTACAGTGAGATAATTGAATAATGGAAGGCGGTAATGAAGCGACCAGCGGGAGCGGAATTACGCATTCGCCGTTAGGCGAACTATTTCTATTGCCTTCCCTTATATACAAACGCAACCCGTCCCAGCGGCTCTACAACGCCGTGATCGTACCAGTCGAGCGGATCGCGGCACGGCTCGGTTGAATCTACAAACTTAAACTCGAAGCGGAACGAGTCAGACGCAAGCCCCAGCGCGTTGCGCGGAACGGTAAGCGTCATGACGTCTCCGTCGATTTTCATCTCGCCCTGCCCGTTGACGGCGTTGCCGTTGACGAGAATCTGCATGAAGTCTCCCTCGCCGTCTTTGCCGACAATGGGCTTTTGAGTCTTGACGATAAATGTAACGATTTGCTGATCGTGCATGACGTCAATCCATTCCGGGGCGTTGCGCTGAGTCCGGTTGACGTAACGAGTCCCGTAGCCGTCATGGTCGCGCGGCATGGCGGAATCCGCAAAACAACGGTATCGTTTACGGACGTTGGGCGGATTCGGCTCAGGGTTGTCCGAGATTCCCTTGAACTTCCGGACGTTTTCGCGAAGCTGGAGGAAGTAATTGTCGCCGTAGCCGCCGCGCATCATCTCGATGTCGCGGGAATACTCATAATTCGCGCAGTCGACGAACATGACAGGACGGTTGGGCTGCCCGTGATAGCGACCGGCGATCCATTCGTTCCAGCCTGTTACAAGAACAATGTCGGGCTTCGCCTCGAACGCTGCGTCCCACTGTTCCTGGAAATTGTATCCCTTCTTCCACGCGTCCGGCGCCGGGTCGTTCGCGCCGTTATGGAACGCCCGCCCGCGGTTCCCGGTTTCGCCGTATAGGACGCTGTCGCCAAATCGAAGCTGCGGATGCTGCGCGACGGAAACGTTCATCACGTTTTTCGCAACGTCCTCTCCTTCAAAAAGACGCTGCGGACGTCTGAAATCCATCCACGGCCAGCCCCCTTTTTTGGATCCCTCGTTGGGCCACTGCGGTTTTACGATGGTGAAAAACTCCTTCATTTCATCGGAGCATTGCTCTTTCTTCGCGACAATGACAGGCTTCCCGTCCAGCTTGAACCAAACCTCTTTCGCGAAGCCGGGCTTGTAGATTGCCTCATACAACCGTTCAACAGTTCTGCCAGAACCAGCGTTTGTATAGAACATCACTTTCGGCGGATTCCAGCCCGCATCGTGGTATTCCTTCAAAACGCTCATGACGAGCTTGGCGTTCTTCTCGTAGATGGCGGAATTCGTTACGTCGAAGAAAAGGAAGTCGATATCGCACTGCATAAGCAGCTTCACGTGACGACGAACAACCCATTCGTCATCGGAGAAATAGTATCCGTAAAGCGGCTCGCCCCAGTGATGAAACGCGCCAATCGGTCCCCATGCCGGATTGTCCGGATTCTCTCCGGCGTCCGGATGGGCTTCCAGAATCTTCGACACGTCAAACGGTCCTCGGCGTCCATGTTCGCCCAGCCAGAGAAAGTAGAACAGCCCCACCTGGCGGTCGTTCGCTGGATCGCTGACGCTGTCCGCCAGTGCGAATACCGGCAGCGCCAACGTCAGGAACGTAAACGCCAGCAAGAGCCATTTCGTTGTCAGTCGCGTTGTCATCTTCTTATTAAATCTTACAGGCTTTCCCGGAAGATAGCAAGAATTTCATCTCGAGTAAGGATTTTGTATCCGCCTTTGAGAATGAGCGTAGCGTCGGCGAGTTTATCCAGCATCGCCTCGGACGCGCCCAGTTCTGTGATGTTCATTGCAACGCCGATCTCGCGCATCCACGCTTCAAAAGCTTTCAAGCCTTCCTCGGCGATTTCCGTCTCGCTCTTGCCGTCCGGATTGACGCCCCAGACGTTTTGAGCAAAGCGGACAAACCGCTTCAGTCCGTAAGGCATGATAAAACGATAGTACGGGAGCGAAACCGCCGAAAGCGTCATTCCGTGCGTCGCGTCCGTCAGAGCGCTGACCGCCTGCCCGAGCATGTGAACCTCCCAGTCGGTCGATTTGCCTTTCGCAATGAGCGTATTGAGCGCCCAGGTCGCCGTCCACATGATGTTGGAGCGGGCTTCGTAATCCTCCGGATTTTCAATGGCAATGCGCGAGGAATGAATCAGGGAAAGCATCAGCCCTTCTGCGATATAGTCGCTGGTGGAGTCGTCTTCGCCGCTGAGATACTGTTCCAGAATGTGACACATGATGTCAAAGAACCCGGCAACCATCTGACGGCGCGGAACGCTGAACGTAAACCGGGGATTGAGAATCGCGAACTTCGGGAAGACGTCAGGGCCGAACACTTTCCCGATTTTCAGATTCGCAGCGTGGTTGGTGATAACCGAGCCGCCGTTCATTTCACTGCCTGTGCCGACCATTGTCAGAACGTCTCCGACGGGAATAATGCGGCAGCTTGGCTCCTCGAATCGAATAAAATACTTCTCCCACGGGTCTTCTTCACACCACGCAGAGACGCTGACGGCTTTGGCGTAGTCTATCGTAGACCCGCCTCCGACGGCGAGGATGAGATCGACGTTGTTCTCTCTGGCAAGAGCCGCGCCGTGAAGCATTTTTTCCAGCGTCGGGTTCGGCATGACGCCTCCATCTTCGACAATCGTTTTGTCCGCGGACTTGAGAATGCTGACGACTTGGTCGTAAATGCCGTTCTTTTTGATAGACCCGCCGCCATAGCACAGCTGAACAACGGGGCCAAAGGCTTTGAGTTCGTCAGCAAGAGCGTCCATGGCGTTCTCGCCGAAATGCAGTCTTGTCGGGTTATGGAATGTAAAGTTTCCGTTCATGGTTTGTTCTCCGTTACAATAAATAATGGGTTAAGTAAACAGGTTTCTTTTATATACATTTTCCACTTGAAATTTCTCGAAAAATGAGCTATTAGCTCCTAGCTCCTAGCTGCTAGCTTGGTTATTCCTGCTTCTTGCTATAACGCATGAATCAGGTTTATCAAGCTAATAGCTAGAAGCTAGCAGCTAGAGGCTTAATTTCGGAAAACTCAAGTTGTATCAGTATATTCTAAATGGGACGATCGACCGTTACGCTGTCCGCCGTTTAAATATCAATCCAAGTCGGCTCGTATGCAATTTCGTATTTCTCGTCAACCCGGGCGACGTTGTAGATTTTACTGGACGCAAAATCTACGCCGCCGTGCTGACCGGAATGGATGTGTCCGCAGAAAACGAAACGGGGCTGCTTCTGAAAAATCGCTTCTGCAAGCTCGTGCGAACCGAAATGGGTCGAATCGGTCTGAAGCGAGCAGTCGACGTCGCAATCCGGAATGCGGGGCGGAGCGTGTGTAACAAGTACGTCAAGGCCGGCGGGAATCTTTGAAAACCATTCTTTCAGTTCGTCATGCTCGGCTTCAAACGCCCACGTGTGGGAAATAATCGGAACCCAGGGCGAGCCGTAAAACTTCACGCCGTCAATCTCCACGCCAGAATCAATGAGGAAATTCACGTTTGGGGAGAATTCGTAACTCCAGTCGTTTTCGACGTCTGGAAACAGCGTTTGAGCAATCGCGAAATAATCGTGGTTGCCCGGAACAACGACAAACCGAACGTCTGGATAGGTCGCAGTCCACGCATTGAACTTCTTGTTGATCCATTTCTTCTGGTCGTTGATGTGCCAGGGACCGCGTTTACTCAATGGCGAAATGTCGCCCGCTATGACGACAACGTCCGCGCCTTTTGGGTCAAGCCTGTCAAGATTCCCATGAAGATCCGATATCGCCATTATTCGCATGAGTTTGACTCCAAAATAATTAAATCGAGACTCAAATACGCTCCTTGCTCTTCCGTTACTTGTAATTCCGGATTCGGACGTCGATGGATTCGCCCTTGAGCAGTTCGGCGACTCGCTTGACGGGCGTTTCCGAGTAATGGTACGGGAAGAGCGTCTTCGGCTTTATCGTCTTTGCCGCTTTCGCGACCTGTTCCGGGGTCATCGTATACGGCTGATTGCAGGGCAGGAAAGCGACGTCGATGTCCTTCAGCTTCGCCATTTCAGGGATGTCCTCCGTGTCGCCGGCAATGTAGATGCGAAGCCCGTCAATGGTCAGCACGTAGCCGTTGTCGCGTCCTTTGGGATGAAACTGCGTCCGGCCGGGCGATGTGTTGTAGGCGGGAACGGCTTCAATCGTAATGCCTTTGGCAATCGTAAGACTTTCACCGTTCTTGAGCGCCGTGCCGGAACCGAGTTTCTTCTCAACGGCGGGATTGACGATAATCTGAGTTCCGCTCTTCTTGAGCGCAGCGATCGCGGCGGGATCAAAGTGATCGAAATGCTCATGCGTGATGAGAATGACGTCCGCCTTCGGAAACGCCGAGTAGTTCGTCTGCGGTTCCAGCTTCACGACGGGATCAACCTGAATCTCAAGCCCGTCGTACTGAATTCGCAGGCTGGCATGCTTGATAGCGGTAATTGTAACGGTCTTACCGCTCTTTGTTGTAAACTCGTCCGTCTGATAAGCGCCGGACGCGAAACATCCTGTTGTAAATGATATTGTCATAGCAATTGCAGCAAAAAGGGGTAGCGCTTTCATGGTTATTTTCCTTGTTGGGCATTATTTCATTTCGAATTGTTCAATTGTGAACTTGCCGACGGCGTTCATGATTCCGCCGAACTTGACAAACGGTTCGGATTCCATGTGCGCTTTCAAAGCGGCTTCGTCGCGCCACGTTTCACAGAAAAACAGGATGTCGGGACGGGTTCCGCTTTTGAACACGTCGTAAGCGACGCAGCCGTCCTGTTTGTTCGATTCAGCAACGAGTTCTTTGGCGGCGGCGAGGGCTTCCTCGAGACGTCCTTCCTGGGCTTGATAGAAACAGTTTATTCTGATCATTGTTATTCTCCTTTGTTAAAGTTCCATTTAATTATTGCAATTCCTTTTCCAGCGCTCTTGCCAGCTGGTCTGGGCACGACGTTCCGTTATTGCATTGAATTCCTTTGAGCAGTCCGATAACTTCTTCGACCTTGCGACCGATGACAAGCTTTGCAACGCCCTGCGTGTTGCCAGTGCATCCGCCGATGAATCGGCAAGCCGTTACAACGCCGTTTTCAACCTCGTATTCGATGCCGGTTGAACAGGTTCCGCTTGTTTGATAATACTTCATTGCTATTGTCTCCTTAAAAAGAGTGCGTCCATCGATAACTCCTTCCACAGCTTCCGCTCCCGGAACGTCTGGACGAAAAACATTTTTACTTATCTTGAATTATACTACAGATCAAACAATAAACAAGAGGGCAAAAGAATTTTAGGCTTTCAAATAATATTTCTATGAGACTCGGGCAGAATGGCAAAACCGTGAAGTTTACAGACAGGCAAAGATTGAAGATACGGTGCGGACTGCGTTGTCTTCGAAACGTCAGCAAGCAGATCTCCCAAGTCTTATATATTATATAGTCTTTTGAGGTTCAGAGGGGATAAATATCTGTTTGGGAAAAATTTTAGAAAATATATAAAAAATACTTGACTTTTAGTAACGGCGATGTATAATCACTATAAATAAGACATACGCTGTAATGAAATACGGTAAATCGTTTGACGTTTATAACAACGCTTCATTGTGAATATAAACACTAATAACGATCGACGTATTTATATTTACAGACGCTATAAAAATTACATTCAGGCGTCAAACAGCTTTTACTCATTTGTCATTTTCCTTCGCAACATATATGATATTGGGGATTATATTTTGCAAAGGTATTTAAAACTTTTGACATTGAAACAAAATCGGTTTTGTTGATTTAACCTGGAGTTTAATTTTTATCACACTATTACTATTATTACTAATAGAAACGGAATCCATGAAGAACGTGGATTTCTTACTTGTATTCAACCGGAACCAACCACAATCACAACTTTAACTATTAAGGAGTATTCCCATGACCAACGTTAACGACCAGATTCAGGAAATCATTAAGAAGCGTTCTGCTATTATGGAAAAGATTGGTCCGGAACAGAAAAAGTGGGACGGTTATTCCGTACTCGCTAATAAGCTGAAAGCTGACGTTGGCGAACTCCGGCGTTTACTTATTGGCGCAAAAAAAACGATCGATGATGATAAGGACGCTCAAAAAGAAGATGGCGTTATTGACAATTTGAACTCGCTTTTGGAAAAAGTTGATTCGCCGCAGTTTTCAGGCGCCGTTTCCCAACTTCAGGATAAATGTGAGCGAGCCAGAGAAAAATTGACAAAGCTGGAAGAACGTTGCAACCGTAAAACCATCAACATTGCCGTTGCTGGAGAATCGCGTTCAGGGAAAAGCACTGCGCTAAAATCTATTCTTGGTTTAAATCAGGGCGACAATTCTATTATTCCGACAAGCAAATCGCCCGCCGTTACAGCAGGAAAGAGTACAATCGCCTGCGTTAAAACTGAAGAAGAACAAAAGACTGTCGTCAAATTCCATACCCGGGATTCATTTCTGGAAAAGCTTATTAACCCGTTTATGGATTCAATTTATCAGGGAACTAAAAAGTGTTATTCCATAGATGAGTTTCTTGAACTGGATTTGCAGAGTATGCATGACGAATTAAGTCATTTTAGCCCAGAGATGAACTTGGGCATTGATCCACGAAATATTGTTCACATAGAGACCCGTAAATCTCATCTGAACTGTTTGTCGGAAATCCAGAAAAACACACCTGAGTTGATTAATTATCTTAACGGTTCAGAAATAACAATACCATCGTCTGAAACCTGCAAATATGTTAGTTATCAACGTGATGAAAAAGGAAACTATTGTGGATTACAGTTATGCTATGCAGTACAAGAAGTAACCATTTACTATCGGTTTCCCAATAACGAAATCGAATCTCTTAGACTCATCGATCTTCCTGGGCTTGGAACCTGTAATGAGCATGAACGCAAATGTTTTCTTGAAGGTTTCAATTATTCAGTTGACCTTGCTTTGATTATTCGTCGGCCTCGAGATAATAATATGAATTATCCTTCCGATTCAGACAGAGCCGTCAATATTATTCTCAGCGATACTTTTGGTCCAAATTCCTGGGACAATTGTGCATTCATGTTTCTTAATACCGGTGAAATCGATGACGCAACCGTAGGCATCGCAAAGAATTCTATTGACACCTGGAAAGCCAAGGAGGGACATGATCTTACTGTCCTCAGCGGCGATGCATATGATCCGAATTTCATGCAAACAGAACTTTTGCCGTCAGTACTTTCGTATATGACAGAAAAACTTCCTCGTTTTGATGCAAACCTGTTCAGCTCGTTACAAAATGATTTGGAAACTCTTGAAGAAGAGTTTAAACAAAAGTGCAGCGAGTTGTGTGAGTCGATTAAACCCGACAAGAATAAATATAGCGTTTCAGAAGATTCCTCAAAATCCGTTCATTGGAAAGATAACCTTAAGAAAAGGATTCCTGATTCGACAGATCATTATTTATCCACAGATTTTTCAAACGATCCGGAAAACAAGAAAACCATCTTTAATTCCATAGACGAAAAGACCGATGAACTTCATTCGTTCTTTAACGATCGCTACTCACAAGAGAATGAAGAACAATTTAAAGAGTTCCGTCAGAAAGTCAAAAACAATGAACAGGTTTTCAGTTTGGTTGCAGAGGAACTCCAGTTAATGAGAATAGTAATTAGTGAATACTATTCGACTTTGAACAGCAATCATGAAGCCATTATTCAAGATATGCAAAAAAGTATTTATCAATGCATTCAAGAATCAACTGGCGCATTGCTTTCTCCTGACGGCAATCTTGACGACATTATTGACAAGTTTAAAGAATTGTATGATGATAAAGGCCGCGGCAATTTGATGATTCAGACGTTCACCAATCTTAAAGAACTCTCTGCGCCATTCTATACGATTCTTTATCCTGAACTTCGCAAGGAAATTTTTCAAACTGGCGAAGACGCCGTTCAGGAGTTGACAAAACAATTGCAGCATTATTTAGGTTCTTATAAAGACTTTGACAGCGAGAACGAGCGTATTACTGCACGCACTGGCATTTGTATGAGTTTTTTAAGAACCATTGTTAACGAGTGGATTGCAAAATCACAGGAATTGCTTAAAAGACATTTTGCCATTTCAGGCATTGTCCAGGCGGCTGTTGAGCGTTTTGTTGACAATACCACCCGAAATAAAGCCGCCGACGATGAGTTGCTGTCATTTTATGATAAATTCAAGGCTGAGATTGAAAACAATCAAGACAGCTGGAAACGCACTATCGGCGAGTTGCTAGACAAGATCTCCGAGGAACTCAAATAACAGATTGGACAAACTTGAAACAAGGGTTTTTAGAAAGGTAAAAAAATGAGTATTGAAGAAAAAAATAAACCAATTGAATTCAAGATTGGCATGATTGGTCCGAATGGATCAGGTAAAACATCCCTTTTGCTTGCCATTTTTGACGAAGTCAGCAAGCGCGTTCAGAATAACGGTTTTAAGTTTCTCCCAACAGACGAAGGAACTAACCAGGCAATGAACAGATGCAAGAGTACGTTCCGTTCAAGCATTGATGTTGCCAACAATTCAAAAGACGGCATGTTTGTCGTTCCAGATCTTGCTACTACTGAAACAACAACCGACTATGACTTCACGCTGATTATTCCGACCAAAAAGGATGGGGATGACGATGGCGAATCCGATGGTAAAAGCGTGCAGTTCTCCATTAAAGATTATCCCGGAGGTTTGTTGGGAACAACAGATTTTGAGGAAAAAATTACTCCGTTCTTAAATCAAAGCGTTACGCTGCTGGTTCCCATTTCCGCAGACATTGCAATGACTTGGCAGGAGACTCGTGGGAAAAGAAACGAAATGGAGAAAAATTCACTTGCTCATATGAAGCTGCAGATTGATAACGTTGTCAGCAATATTGTTCAGTGGATTAGATACAAAGTCGAGAACAATATGCGCGCTCAATTGGTGTTTGTTCCTATCAAGTGCGAAAAGTATTTTAATGATAACGGTGGATTTCTGGACAAATCAAAAGAGCTGCGAAATGCGGTAATCGAACTGTATCTTGAAGAGCTTGAAACTCAGCTTAAGGAAATTTATTCAATTCAAAAGAAAGAAAACGAAAAAACCGTTGATAAAAAAGCCATTGAAAAAATCAATGAGCTGATTAACTGTAAAGTCTTTTCCGTTGACACGTATGGCATTGTCGAATTGAATTCTGTCGTATTAAAATACGATCAAGAGCAAAAACCATACGAGTTGGAATCGTTATTTAATAAAAGGCCTCAAATGGGCAACGCCCTCAAGATTAAAAACGCATACGAATTGCTCATTGACATCGTTGGATTTCAGGTCAATGAATACAAGAATTACCAGGCTCAGATTGCGAACGAAAAAGAGATGGATCTTGCAGCGTATCTGAGCGGTGAAGGACGAACATGGCCTGATTTTATTAAAGACGTGCTGTTTAAAAAACCTAAACCGGAATGGTCACCCCAGGTACAGCGACAGAAAGCTCTGGAAGAGATGAAAAAAACAATTGTCGAGCCTTTATCAAACGCGGTGAACAATCTTAAAAATGGATTTGAGATGATGAGAAATCGTCAGTTAAAAAAGAGCTGCATTGTTGAATTCGTTGATAGTTCCGACTACGATCAAGAATAATCAGCTAATGTTGACAAGAAATAACATCCATAAAACGTGCTGCATCACGCAATCCTAACGTTTTGATGAAAGGGATAATAATTGGATTTCCATTTTTATACCAAAGACTATAAACTGGATTACCCGCAAATCGGTTGGATTCCTCCGGTGGAAAGCGAGCCATGGAAACAATGGGAAGATTTCCACATGGGGGAATATCCAGAACTGATTCTGTTCCAACGCAACGGGAACTGGACGCTGTACGTCAACGCTTTGGACAGCGGCAGAAAGGATTATGTTGGCCGCGTTATTCGGCTTTCCTGGATGATTACCGGGAACGTTGACGAGGGTTCGCAGCTGTTTGGACTTTTGCAGCGTATTGTTCCGTCTTTGGGACAAAATGACGTCATGCTGCAAAACGCCTATATTGATTTGCTGTCATCGCAAATTCATGAAGGCGATCCTGAAAAGTGGAGTCATGAATCCCAAACTGAACAACAGCGCATAGCAAACAAATTGGGAAGAGCTCTTCTTGAACCGTCTTCTGCGGACGAAGCTGCATGGCCAGAGCCTGACGAGAAATGGTTTGGCGGCGATAACGAAGAAAGCCGCAGCGCTTTTCTGCAATCTTGTCGTTACCTGCTGACGACTAAAGTCTCAGCAGGCGCGGCAATTTCGTTAACAAAACTTGGCATTCAAAGAATTCAAAGCGATTTCTCTTTGAGTTCCAGCTGGGATAAGTTAGCAGTATTGCTTACCGCAGACGTTCCAAAATCCTCGATCCCGAAACCGGAACCACCTAACGAGCCGAAACCAAAAAACGGATTAATCCGGTATGTTTCAGTTGCAGCAGTTGTCTTGGCCCTTTTGGGTTGGGGTATTGGAACGCCAATATACAATCATCATTGTAACCAGACTGCGCTCGATCAAGTTGAGCAGTCGGCTAAAGAAGGCGCGATTGTAACGCCGGATGTTTTAAAGCGAGTTGAAGCGATTGAAGATAAAGACGTTCGCGCTAAAAGCGCATTGGACGCATACTTCATTGCTTTAGTCGAAAAAGCCGTGCAGGACAAAATAACGCCAGACAGCAAAGCTTTGTCAAGAGTTTTGAAATTGGCTCAAACAGACCCAACCGCCTCATACGCCGCAGGTTGTTATTATTATTCAAGTAATAACCTGGAGGCCGCCAAAGATTGTTTTGCTATAGCGGCAAAAGAAGGCGTTAAAGATTCTTCCACTAAACTTAAAGAAATTAACGAAAAATTAAAAGTTTCAGAATAAGTACACACATTATTTGTCGGTTTTAATACGTGAGCGCCAATTGTGAGTGATAATAATTCAACAGGCAGAGAATGGAAACCCGTCCTTCCCCCAGGAGTTCAGTCCTTAAAGATCCTGTATATACCAGGATTTCGTTCAGGTAACGAATCTCAAAAAAATGAACTCAATTTGTTAAAACGGATTTTTCCTGATTGTTCAATTAACAGTTTGGCATGGGAAGGTCCAGCCAGCAATCGTAAAATTATCAGCGGGGATTCCGGAGTTCGATCTTTAGATGAGACTATTCTCTCCTCAAACGATCAAGACGATTCATTATCGGAAGCATGGAAACAATTTGTTGACAGCGCTGATTTGTTAACTCGCACAGCGTCTTCAGATTCGGTGCAGAAGATTTTGAAATCGCCCTTGTTCATTGAGTTTTTTAAATCGTCAGTTTTGTTATCCCCAATGCTTCAATCATGGATTGACAAGCTGCCAAAGATGTTGCCGCTCTCGTTATTCACTCGGTGGGAAAACGCAAAACGCGACACCGATAAAGTAGCAGACGCGCTTGCGAACAAGATTGCCAAAGCATCAAACGTCGAACAAAAAGGGCTTTTCCTGATTGGCCATTCGCTTGGCGCCAATATCGTTGTAAAGACCTTGGCTCAATTGAAAACTAAACATATCAAGATTAATCAAGCTGCTCTTTTGGGAGCGGCAATTGACTATGACGATCCCAATATTGAACAGGCGTGCGGAGCTGTTTTGAAACCAATTAGTTCAATATTTAATCCATACGACCACGCATTAATGCTGTACTCTTTGTATAACATGGGACATTCTGCTTTAGGCAGTACAGGATATTCCGGCAAAAATGACCGGCTTCGCGAGTATCACGTTGGAATAAATCAAGGCTCCCCGAGTCTTGAGCATTCCAGCAGTTTTTATATTCAACAATGGGATAAACTGCGGATAGAATAAGATTCCGTTTCAGATTGTCAATATACCCAACGATTTTCCTTTGGTCGAAAGGAGCCAAAACAATGTTGTTAAATGAATCAGGAATAGTCAATATCGATGAAGCTGTTATGAATAGCCCGTCATTCAAAAAAATCATGGAGGATGGCGTCGTTACAGATGAAGAGATTATGGAACAATCCAAAAAGGTTATTTCCCTTCTCAAAAAAACTTCAACGCTTCCAGAAGAGCAGCAAGCGTTCATTGAAAAATTGTTGGTTGAAACATGCGTTTTGTCTGCCATTTCGCAAGCTTGGACTAAACAGTCTGAAAATAAGTAAAGGAGGATAACATGGGAGTGTTTCAAAGTGAAAAAACGTTTTCTTGCAATCCGGCTTTAATAGACGTCATTGCGGAGAATATTATCAACGATTTCATGAAAGACGGATATGAGTGCTCAAAGGTTTCTTGTGCTTTTGGAACTCAGGTATCCATTCGAAAGGGCGGACTTTTTAAAGCGGCTTTAGGTCTGAAAACAGCTCTTAACGTTTTAATTACTCCAGAAAACGATAACTCGGTTCATATTAAGGCAAGCGTTGGTCTGTTTGAACTTCAGGCTATCCCTACGGCTATTATGTGGTTTGTATTTTGGCCTGTAATTGTTACACAAATATGGGGGCTTGTTCAGCAGTCGCACCTTGACGATAAAGTCATGGCTGTTGCTGAAAAAACGATTGCTGACAATGCGAATCGGGCATCTCAAAAATCGTTTCAAGATGACTGGGACGACCGATACCAATCATTTTAAAAAGGCGGGGTTATCCAAACAGATAACCATTTCTGGTTATATATCCTCGCAAGAAAAATTCGATCGTCTAATTTGTTGACATCGTCCAGAAAAGTGGGTATAATATATTTGACGCTCAACAGCGCCGTTGATGACGGTTTTAGTATATTTACCCATTCGAGACCTTGCAATTTGTTATAAGAACGATCATGAACAGACGTGAATTTGGAAGTCGATTGCTTCATTTGACCGGGGCGGGAGTCGCCGCCGGGACGTTTTTCTCAGCGCCGTACGTTTTCGGAGACGATTCGGACGAGTCCGCTGCCGTTTCTCCGTCGGAAATGGAATCGATCTACGAGGAAGTCAAAACGCCGTACAAGTACGGGATAATTCTGGACAAGCTCAACGGTCAGCTGGTTGACTGCCCGTCGATTTTCCGGAAAGACGGCGTCTGGTATATGATCTTCATTTCCATGACAGGCGGCGTCGGTTACGAAACGTTCCTCGCCAAAAGCGACGATTTGATTAAATGGGAATATCTCGGTCCGATTCTCACGTTCCCGCAAACGGGCTGGGACGCTTGGCAGGTGGCGGGATACGCCTCGTTGATTGACGCGACCTGGGGCGGATCCGCCGAGATTCAGCAGTACGATGGCAAATACTGGCTGACGTATTTGGGCGGGAGTCGCAAGGGGTACGAAACCGATCCGCTGTCGATGGGCGTTGCTTATACAGACGACCCGACCGCCGCCAAAGAGTGGACGCGATACGAGCAGAATCCAATTTTCTCTCCGCAGGACGAAGACGCTCGCTGGTTTGAAAAGACGACGCTGTATAAGAGTACGGTGATTTGGGACAAAGCGCAGACCCTCGGCGCGCCGTTTGTGATGTACTATAACGCCAAGCACAGCGGGGCGGAACGGATCGGCATGGCGATTTCAAAAGATATGCGGAACTGGACGCGATACGGCGCCGACCCGGTTATCGACAACCATCGCGGCATCTCCGGCGACCCGCAAATTGTGAAAATCGGCGACTACTGGGTTATGTTCTACTTCGGCGCCTTCTGGAAGCCCAAAGCGTTCGACACGTTCGCCGTTTCAAAAGATCTGGTTCATTGGACGAAATGGACGGGAACGGATTTAATCGCTCCCTCCGAACCGTGGGACGCGACCTACGCCCACAAACCGTGGTGCGTCAAAGTCGACGGCGGCGTATACCATTTCTACTGCGCCGTCGGAAACCGCGGACGCGCCATCGCGTTGGCAACGTCTAAGAAGTTATAGGGAATTAATGGAAGGCGGTAATGGAGTTCGCAAAGCGAACGGAATTACGCATTCGCCGTCAGGCGAACGTAACATCGGGTACAAGCTTTTTGGTTCGCCTTCGGCGAACTGCGTAACTCCGCTCCCGTTGGTCGCTTCGTTACCGCCTTTCATTTATTCCCTGACTATCTCCAGCGACCATTCCAGCGTTTCGAGCATTTCATCAAGATTTGCCCATTCGACAACGGCGTGGGGGTTGTGAGAGCCGGCGGTCAGATTGGGAGTGGGAAGCCCCATCTCCGTCAGGCGAGAACCGTCTGTTCCGCCGCGGACGATTTGACGAATCGCCGTTCTGCCCAGTCTCGCTAAAGCGTTATAGGCGCGGTCGACCGCTTCCGGACGATCTCTGAGTCCGTCGCCCATGTTGCGGTACTGGAATACCGTTTCGACGTCTGCTTTCATGCCGGGGAAAGGTTCGATCGCCTTGGCGGCAAGCTCTTTGAGCCAGTCGGCGAAAACGGCAAGCTGGGGCGTGTCGAAGGCGCGGAGAATCAGCCGGACAACCGTCTTTTCGCAGTTGCCGGAGATGTCAATCGGGTGTACGAACGGTTCCCGATTTTCCGTCGTTTCCGGGCTGACGCCGTCTTTGGGCAGCAGGTCAATAAAAGCAGACGCGCCTTTAATCGCGTTGACCAGTTTTCCCTTTCCGATTGACGGGTGAATGTTGACGCCGTGGAATGTAACAATCGCCATGTCGGCGGAGAAGGTTTCGACGTCGATGCCGTTTGTCCCTTCCGAGTCGAGCGTATAGGCGAAATCGCACTTGAACCTGTCCAGCTCGATGTGGTCTGCGCCTCTGCCGATTTCTTCGTCAACGGAAAAGCACAGACGAATCGTACCGTGTGGAAAGTCCGGGTTGTCGAGCAGGAACTTCGCCATTTCCATCATGACGGCAACGCCGGTTTTGTCATGGCCGCCCAGAAGGGTCGTTCCGTCTGTTACAATAATCGTTTTGCCAACGGCATTGGCGAGTTCGCTGTTCTCGCTGAACGCAATCGTTTTCCCGGAGTCGCCCAGGACGATGTCGGAGCCGTCGTAATTCTCGATTATGCGCGGATGAACGGGTCCTGTCGGGACGTCGGGCGCAGTGTCGACGTGAGCGCAGAAACCAATTGTCGGACAGGGCTTGTCGACGTTGGCGTCAATGGTCGCGTAGACGACGCCAAACTCTGACAGGAAAACGTCTTTAAGTCCCAGTTCCTTAAGCTGGCTGTACAGTAAGCGGGAAAGGTCAAGCTGACGTTCCGTGCTGGGCGCGGACGTCGAGTCGTCACAAGATCCGGTGTCGATTTTAACGTACTGCAAAAATCTTTCCAGCAGGCTGGATCGCGTTTCGGCGGAAAAGCTCATTTTTGAGCCTCCTTAACGCGAACGAACCCCATGTGAAGTTCGTAAAGAATCTGGTCAAACATTTTTTCTTCTTCGTCCGTTTTGTTTCCCTTGGTCTTTTTGTCAAGGATTTCGACGAGGGTAATAAAATGCTGAGCCAAAGGCAGATTGACTTCGATCTTTTCCTGTCCGGGAATGTTCAGAATTCCCATGGCAACCATCGCTTGAGTGGCAAGCATGGAAACAAGAGTCTGCAAGCTCGCTTCGGGTAATTGTTCGTTTGACATATTGTTGGGTTCCTTTCGTTAAAATGATGACGTGATTATTAAAGTTGCGAGTAGCGAGTTGCGAGGCGGCGAGGCGCCGCTCCCGATCCGCGCTACCGCGCGAAACGCATTATAATCGCTCCCGTTGGTCGCTTTCTTCTTTCCTTATAATTATTAGCCGCAAAGAACGCATAGTTTTTTAAACTTCGCGAATATCCTCCGCTCCTCCGCATCTCCGCGTGAGTTCTTCCGGGGGCTTACGCACCCCGGCTCGCCTATTCGCAGCTTTCAACAACGCTAACCACCCTGCCCTTTTCCAAAACCGTTGTAATTGTATCGCCCACGGACAATTCGTCGGCAGAACGGACAACGTCGCTGCGGTTATTGAGTGTAACAGAATAGCCTCTTGCGAGGGTTTTCAGGGGCGAGAGCGATTCGACTTTCGCCGCGGTCTTTTCCAGTTGCGCCGTTTTGTCTTTGACGCAGGCGTCTGCCGAACGGCAAAGCCGCTTTTCCAGTTCGTCCAGCTGCTGCGCTCTAAACAGAACGCCGTCCAGCGGATTGGTAAACGCCCGGCGGGACTCGATACTCTCCAACCATCGAACAGCAAGCTGAAAGCGACTGTTGAGCGCGGATTTGAGCTGAGCGGCGTACTGACGCAAGCGCTGCTGCATTGCCGTCGTGTCGGGGGAAACCCGCTGGGCGGCATCGGTCGGCGTTAAAGCGCGAACGTCTGCGGCAAAGTCCGACAGCGTTACGTCGACTTCGTGTCCGATGGCGGAGACAACGGGAATCTTTGACGCGACGATCGCTCGAACGACGATTTCCTCGTTGAACGTCCAGAGGTCTTCCGGCGACCCGCCGCCGCGCGTAACAACGATGACGTCGACGGGGTCGGTCATTCGGTTAAGCGCCTGAATTTGAGCGACGACTTCTCTGCTGGCTCCCTCGCCCTGCATTTTCGCCGGGGCGATAAGGACGTTAAGCCCTTTCCATCGCAGACGCAGCGTTTCCAGGAAATCGTGCAGCGCCGCCGTTCCAATTCCTGTAACAACGCCGATTCGACGGATGTCGCGAGGAACCGGACGTTTGCGCTGGTCGTCGAACAGTCCTTCTTCCGACAGCTTTTTAAACAGCAATCGAAACTCTCTCTGAAGCCGTCCTTCTCCCCGCGGTTCCGCATGATCGATAATAAGCTGATACCGCCCGGTAGGCGGGTAGACGTCAATTCGCCCGCGGCAGAGCAGTTCCATGCCGTCTTGAAGGTCAAAGTTGATTTTGGACGCCGTCGACCGCCAAATTACAGCGCCGACGACGCTTGTACCGTCGCCGTCTTTGAGCGATAAATAGACGTGTCCGGCAGAAGAACGGGACAGACCGGAGACTTCGCCGCAAACCCAAACGTTTGACAGCTCGCGCCCCAGGACGTTTTTAATTATTTCGTTGAGCTGCGTTACAGAAAGAACGGGGGGATTTTGACTTTCTTTCATTCTTCGTTTTCCGTAACAGACTCCATTTGTTCAAGAAATTCAACCGCAGGAGGAAATCCTGCGTCTGCGGCTTTGCGAAGCCAGTCCATAGCCGCCTTCTCGTCCGGTTCGAGACATTCGCCTTTGGCGTACCACAGAGCCAGATTGAACATCGCTTCCGGAAAACCGTTTTCAGCGGATTCCAGCCACCAGTGCATTGCAATCATCGGATTCTTTTCGACGCCAATGCCGTGCAAATACAAATATCCCATCTGATTTTGAGATGCGGCGTGCCCGTGCTGAGCGGCAACTTCAAACCACTTCCTGGCAGCATCGTCAAGCTGCGGAACGCCGCGCCCTTCCAGATACAGACGCCCCAAAGCAAACTGAGCGTCTCCGTCCGCCTGCTGAGCCGCTTTGAAGAACCATTGCGCCGCCGTTTGAGGATTTTCTTCTACGACCAAACCGCTGTTGTAACAAACGCCAAGATCGTACTGAGCCATTGCAACGCCATGATTTGCCAACTCTGTAATTTTTTCTATGTCCGGCGAATCGCCATTCATCGGCGTTGAATAGACGTCCGCAGAGCAACAATCGCAGTCATGGTCGCGACGCTCATGACGACAATGTCCGCAAGAACAGCCCTCCGGGTGACAATTGTTATGTTCCGAGGACTTCGGAGAGCGTTTCTTGCCGTTTTTGTCCGTCTTACGCGTCGATTTTTTGCTCATTCTTTGTTACGATTAAGTTAAATCAGAAGGAGTTGTCCTGAATTTCGTTTCCGTCTCCAGAGGACAGAAGACGATCAAAAACGCTATATACAGAAGCTGTGCCGCTGGTATCGATTGAATCCGACAACCAGTGCACTGAACCGTCGGCAAAACATGCAGTTACGCCGCCCGCATGAGACGAACGCGTTGTCGCCTGCGTATTGGCAGTCTTTGTTCTGACAGGCATTTTCAAATCGTACAATTCGTCGGCGGAAAGATCCAATCCGGTTAAAATCTGGTCGCCAACGCCGGACTTGTTATTTCTGTCTCTGGCGTTAGGACCTTTGTCGTGCCCTTCTGTTCGACTAGCCAGAACAGTTCCTTCGTCCCAGCCGCAGGCGGCAATTGCGCTGGCGCCCGGACCGCCTAACGCCCAGGTTCCGCGAGGATCTTTAGACGTAACGCCCGCGCGCAGTTCCGCCAGCAAAATCGTGTTGCTGGCGCCGTCGGAAATATCTGTTATTCTTAAAGATTCTCCTGGCCCCATTACGCCGCGGTTGCTGGGAACAGACCAGTTGCTTCCAGCCAGGAATTTAGGCTGTTTCAGGCCCATATTCGCGCCGTAATTGCAGCGAGCTCCGGTAAACGATCCCGATTCATAGATCACACTGTTTGCCCCAGCGTCTGACGGACAAAGAATTGAAGGAATAACAGTTTCCCTGCACGATTTCATTGTGATAGAACTGTCTTGAGAACTGGTAACAGTTTTATCAATGGTGTTTTCGATTTTGGCGCTGTAACTTTCTTTTTGGAAACGTTTGGGCCGCATAAGATTATAGATGTCGTCATACAAAGCCGTCTGCTCCATGTTTGGCAAAATTCGAACGATCCAGTTTTCCAGAACGTTGGACTCGCCAGGGGAATCATAAGGACTGGAGCCTGTTACCGTTTTAAAGTTCATAGCCGGAGGCAAGCCCTGGTTTTTTTGTTCATAATTAAAAAGCGCCGCCGCCAACTGCCTGATATTATTGCTGCATGTTGACTTTCGAGCGGCTTCGCGAGCGGCGTTGACGGCGGGAAGGAGCAATCCAATCAACACGCTCATAATAGCAATTACAACCAACAGTTCAACCAACGTAAAAGCGTTTTTATTTCTCATAATGTTCATTCTTTTATTGCAAGTCATGAAAGGCGTCTAAAAAATCCGTTTATATTAGAAATCTGCAGTGTTAACCGAATAACCGTCACAAGGCAGCAGCAGTTTATCCCAGTCGCCCAATGCGGTATCGCTAGTTCCAACGGAGATTCCGTCTGTAATCCAGTGAACGGAACCGTCGCAGAACGCCGTTTGGACTCCGCCGGGGTGAGCGGAGCGCGAGGTTGCCTGAGTGTTTCCGTTAGTCTCTCCATCATAGCACTGCATCCCCATAAGAAGAAGCTGATCGGAGTCAACCTGATCCTGAACTTTAGAGCAACCGTAAATGTCGTCTGCGTTATTTCCTTTTGCATTTGGACCTTTTGAGTCGCCGTTATATCCGCAGCAGGCGATAGCGCTTGGACCTGCGCCGCCTAAAGCCCAGGTTCCGCGGCTGTCAACGCTGACTACGCCCGCCCGCAATTCCGCTATCAAAATCGTATTGCTGGCGCCGTCCAAAATCTGTTCCGATTTCATGGATTTTCCTGGCCCCATCACGCCATGCTTCAGGTTATCAGACCATTTCGCATATAATTCATGAGCGCCCCACGGCCCCATGTTGGCTCCGTAATTGCAGCGAGCGCCCGTAAAAGACGTCTTAACGGATTCATATTTGTTTCTGTTGTTTCCGTCTGACGGACACAGGAACGCTGGAATTACAGTATCTCGGCAGGTTTTCATTGTAATGGTTGCATCCAATTGGGTATTACCAATTTTAGGCGTAGCGTTGTCTGTCTCAACATTAACATTGACCTGTTTGAGCATGCCATTCATATCGTCAAACAGCGCCTGCTGATCCAGGAATGGCAGAGCGAGTATAATCCAGTTGGCGCGAACGTTCTCTTCTTTGAGCTTTGTGTTATCCTTAAAGTTTGCCGCCGGCGGAAGAGCTTGAAACTTGCCTTCATAGCTCAGGCAGGCTAACGCCATCTGCTTGATGCTGTTGGCACAGGAAGACCGTCTTGCCGCCTCGCGCGCCGCGTTGATTGCCGGAAACAACAAGGCAATCAACACGCCCATAATCGCGATAACGACCAACAATTCGACTAACGTAAACGCCTTGCGAAATGATTTGCGCTCCATTTCGATATTCACAATTTTATTGTTCATTCTGTCTCTCTGAGTATTTGATGAATACGCCCGAATATCAGGCTTTATAAAATGAAAATCTGAATGAATATATACCGTTCGTCCCAATTAAAACATATCGCCTTTGATAGTTTGCTGATCGTTGGAAAGAATCAATCTGTCCCAAACTGTCATATATTGTGAACGAGTGTTGATGTTTTGGATGTTAGCTTCATCCTGGTTTCCAGCGCACTGAACGGAATCAGAAATCCAGTGAACGGAACCGTCGCAAAACGCTGTCTGAACACCGCCGGCATGAGAAGAACGAGCTGTCGCCTGGTCGCCTCCAGACGAGCTGGTGTAACAAGGCATTTTCAAACGGGGTTTGCAGTTGTCGCTGTTGCACCCCCAAATGTCGTCAGAAGCGGTAATCAGACAGTTGGGACCGTAGTCGTCGCCATACCAGGCGTTGCACGCAGTAATGCTGGAGCCTGGAATTCCGATCGCCCAAACTCCGCGGGAGTCGACGCTGTTCATGCCAGCTCGCAGCTCGCTGAGCAAAATTGTATTGGAAGCGCCGTCTCGAACATCCGCCTGACCAATACTGCGATGGATCCCGGAAACGCCGCGGTTGTGAGTATACCCCCAGGCTCGGGCTCCATCGTTATTAAAAGGATAAACTCTGGCAAATCGCGCACCCATGTTGATTCCATAGTTGCCTCGCGCGTATTCGCGGCCATTGGCGCCAGACGGAGAAAACTTGTTTCGCGCTGCAAGATCGCTTGGGCACAAAAGCGTTTCCAGCACCGTTGCCGTGCAATCCATAATGGTAATTTCTCGATCGCCTGCCAACGTTGCTTTTAACGTTGTGTTGGCAATGTCCTTGTTGGCGTTTACTTTATCTCTATCGTTGAAAAGCGTCTCAATATCGTCGTACAGACCCTTCTGGTCTATATGAGGAAGAATGAGCATTACCCAGTTCTCGCGAATATCCGTGGTTGTTATACCGTTAGCGACATTGATGTTTGGCAGCACTTCCACTGCGGGGGGAAACACCCTGTAAGTGTTGTCGTAGGTAACGCAAGCCAAAGCCAGCTGCTTGATATTGTTGCCGCACTGAGAACGACGCGCAGCCTCTCGAGCAGCGTTAATCGCCGGGAGCATAAGCGACATCAAAACGCCAATAATTGTAATAACAACAAGCAGTTCAATGAGCGTAAAACCTCGATGGCGCATTGTTGGTTGAAGTGATTTGTGAGAAAACATGTATTTGTCTCCTTAAAAGTTTTAACTGTCAGTTCAAATGACATGTAGTTTTGCCCTAACTACTTAAATCAACCTGTTTTTATCTTTAATATTTTACCTATCATATTATCCACTATTTTAGAGTTAATTTGAAGGGGGGAGTCTTCCTATTTTCCAGATTTTTTACGATTTTTTCGAAAATAACCGGATAAACGTCCGAATTTTCCAGGCAGAAAAGCGCAAATCAGGGACAGCCAGCCCCCTAAACTGATTACAGCGCCTATGTACACGCTTTGGGGAGAGAACTGAAAAGTTGCCGTCCAGACGTCGGAATCCGGCGCGTCAAGCGTCAAAAACAGACCATCGGATTCATAAACCCGGGCGGGACGCGTCTCCTGACGCCCTTCTGCCGTTGTTCTGGAAAGCGTTGCCTTCCAGCCGGGATAGTACGCTTCCGGAATCCGAATTTGGGAAGACGGTCGGCAGACAACGGAAAATCGGTTCGTTCCCTGCCAGACGACGGCGTTTTCATAATCGGAATTCGTTTGACAAGAATCGTTCTTTTTGAAATTTATTTTCTCGCCGTCGAACGTCATTATTTGTTCACAAAACGGCTTTTCCGACGCGATCCCTCGTTGACGCCCGTCTCGAAGAAATTGAGAATAATTTTTCAGCATAAACGTCCCGCCGTACCGCATCGTCGCAGCATGCTGATATAAACCGTTATAGGCGTAGAAGGAGTCGCTGTTCCACTGCGCCAGTTCCGAATCCCGATTTACGGAACTGGTTTCTCGAAACGCCGTCGGCAGCCAGTTGGTTCCCTGCTGACAAATACGCCAGCATGGTTCGTTACATTGGACGGCTTTTGAATCAAAAATCGACGCTGGAACAGGCGTCAACAAACGATTTGAATATATACTTAAATCCAGTAGAAAAATGATTACAACAATTGTCGCGTTTAACTGTCTGCTGCTTTGATTCTTTAGCAAACAGCAAACGGCAATCAGCAAAAACGCTGACACAAATTGCAGAGAAAAAGTCGATATGTCCTTTGATTCCCCCTGATACGGTCCGTATTGAACGTTTGTCAATCCGTTTGTAATAGAGGGAAGAACGGTCGGAGCAATAAAATTCCATGCGATGACGGCAATCGCCGTTGCGCCCAGACAGACGACTATTCGGTATCGGAACTGAGAATCGTTCCACAGCCGATCCCAGCCGTACGCTGACAGAACGCTCACGCCCATTGCTGCAACGGTCAGCCATTTTGCCGGATAGCGAAACATTCCGTAACCGGGGAAAATCGACGTCAAAAGCCAGTACAGCCCGCCCCAGCCGGAGGAAACGCTTTGCGTATAGTCGGCGCCTGTCCAGTATCCAATCGTTTGGATTAAATATCCAACAGAAAATCTTCCCATAGACGCCAACAACGCCAGAACGACTATCCAGCTAATCCAAATGCGGCGGCTGTTGGAGCGACAGAACGTTACACTTAAGCACGCCAGGAAAAACGGAACCGTTCCCATATAAAGCGACGGAACCCAAAAGGCGGCGTCCGAGCCAGGCAGCGCGTCAATCCAGCGCTGATATACCGGGAATTGACGTCCGTAGACTTCTGGAACGGCGAACTCTAAAATTCGCCATGGGGGAACGCTGAAGGCGTATCGCGTTTCCGCCGCTTTTATAGAATCATTGGGATCAACCCGGTCGCTGTTAAGCGTCAATTCCGCCGTTGGCAGAATTTGTATTGCAGACAGGATAAAGCCGCAAATCGCAATTCCCGCTAAAACCAAAATGGTTTTGAGTATAGAACGACCATCCTTTGCTTTTTTCCGGGAGTTTAATACAAGTATCAACGCTAACAACAACGCCAGAATTCCCAGATTGTACGCGGTTTGAACGTCTCCGCCGAGCGTCATTAACGCCAAAACCATTCCTGATAAACAGACGTACCGCAATCGCCGGGTTCGCAAAGCGCGTTCGATTCCGTATGCGCCCAACGGGAGCCAGGCGGCGGAAACCAGATACGGAAGATTCGAGTACTGGAATAAGACGATTCCTCCAAAGGCGTATGAAATCGCGGCGATAATTCCTGCGCCGACAGTGCGTCCCCAGCGTCGAACGAGAAAGAACGTCGTTCCCGCCGCCAGAATTACATGACCAATTATATACGCATCAAACGCCAGCCACGCGGGAATCGGCAGAGCCAAAATCCAGGTCGGCGGATAGAATAACGCTGTTGTCGGGTTCGCCGCCAGCGGAAACCCCATATTCAAATACGGCGTCCAGAACGGGATTTCGCCCGTCTGGAAACAGCTGTGAAGATATAAAAAAAGCGGATAATAAAAATGTGACGCGTCTCGATATCCGAGAACGGTTCCCGGACTAAATATCAAACAGGAGAAGACCTGCGCCGTCGTCAAAAGAACGAGCGCCGTTAAAATTGCATAAACGACTGCGCTCTGTTTTTTCATGCCGCCTTGCGTTTGCCAAATCGCTTGAATACCTGAAAAGCGCCAGATACCAACAGACCAATCAATCCTGCGATTATCAGCGATTTTCCGGGATTGATCAACGTGGCGTTGTGCATGATTTGCGACCCGAATACCAGCCCGACTCCGCAAATGCTCATTCCAACGCTCAGACTCAGCAACGGGCTTTTGATCTGACTCTTTTTCGGCGTTTCCGCCAGCAGCTTCGGCGTTAGTTCATCTTCAGATTTATCTGAGGAGGAATACTCTGCGTCATCAAACAAATCGTTTTGAGACGACGTTCTCGAACGATTAAGCGTTTCAAGGGACGACGCTGACGATTGGGACCCGGAAAACGAAAACATATCCTGCGGCATGAATTCGACTTCTTTCATGCTTTGCAAATCGTCTTCTTCTCCAAAAGGCGACTCTGTATAATCCGAGCGTTCCGTCGCGTCCCACGATTCGGAATTCACCTCCGCCTGATTAATGCTTAGAGAGTATAAATCCGCCAAAGGCGTGGGAGAAATGCGATTGGGAGGAGACGTTTGAAACCGGCGAAACGGATCTGAAGCGTTCTCGTCGGACGGCGTCTTCCACCTGGATCCTGATGAAGCGCGGCTTTGAGCGCTCCAAACCCCTGAAAGACAGTCCTCCGCCCTGGAATCGATACGAGATATATCGTCTTCTAAATTCCATGCGTTTATCTGAGACCCTGTCAGACAGGAATTCCAATCGCCAGAATATATGCTATCAGCGCTCATTATACACCTTAGCCTTCTTGCTATAATGCCCAAATATCTTTCGACTATTGTAAATATCGGAATTTCAGACGATAAACTATAGCGATTCTAACGATTATTTCGACAGACGACGATGCGATTTAAGCCGGCAAAGTCCTTAACCGTCTTGATATATGTTAAAGCAGGGTTTTCAGATAGAATATTTAAAATCTGGTCATGAATTATTGGGCTGAGTTCAAAAAGAAGCCAGCCGCCGGGTTTAAGCCGGTCGGAAACCTGGTCCAGCAGTTTTTCGATTAAATCCGTCCCCTTTGGACCGCTAAAGAGCGCAGTCGCCGGCTCGAAATCGCGAACGGAGGCGTCCAGCGACTCGCGTTCTTCCTCGCCGATATACGGGGGGTTGCTGAGAATAAAATCGAACTTTTCCTCTGGTTTGATTGCAGAAAACAAATCTGAATATCGAAATTCGATTTGGTCGCTGACCGAATGAAGCTGAGCGTGTTGTTTCGCAACGTTCAAAGCGGGCTGAGAAATATCCACCGCAACAAACCGACAAGACGGCAGCTGTTTCGCCAACGTTATCGGGATGATTCCGGAACCCGTTCCGACGTCGAGAATATCCAGCTTGACGTCTTGCAGAGGATTGGCGCGGGGGACGAATTTTATGTACGTCTCTCCGGTTTCGGAGTCCGTTACGGTATCCTCTGACGTCTGCTCTGCCGACTCCGTTTCATTTTTCGACTCTTGCGGTTCTCCCAGTTCCTGTTTTTTAATAATATCCAGAGTTTCGATAATCAGATGCTCCGTCTCCGGACGGGGAATGAGCGTATCCGGCGTAACCTTGAAAGTCAACGAGTAGAATTCCTTTTCGCCAGTCAGATAAGCCGTCGGCTCGCCCGCAGCGCGGCGTTTGACGAAGTCTCGATATTTCGCCCGGACTTCGTCGGACGCTTCTTCCATGAATCTGGTATAGAGCCCAATTCGTTCGCATCCCATAGCCGTCGCCAGCAATATTTCAGCGTCCAGACGCGGCGTGTCAACCCCATGCTGGGCGAAATAGTCAGCAGTCCATTTTAATAAACGTCCAACAGTCCAAACGTCTTGCTGGTCAGGCATGGTGTCAGGCAATAAGTATTATTGTGGGAAGCTGTTAATTAAAGCTTTTAGCTACTAGCTGCTAGCTTCCAGCTTGGTTGTTTTGATTTCAGGCTTTAAATTTAACGCTAAGAACTACAAATGCACAAGCTAATAACTAATGGCTAATAGCTAGCAGCTAATAAAATTACTCAATTTTTCCAACGATCCAGTTTTCGCAGCCGGATTCCGTCAAAGAAGCGCGGATGGCGTCAACGGAAGCGGGGTCGGCAATAACGACCATTCCCAAACCGCGATTGAACACGCGCGCCATTTCGGCGTCTTCGACTTCGCCCAGCTTCTGCAGCCAGTTGAACAGAACCGGAACGGGCCAGGAACCTTCTTCAAAGACCGCCTTAAGCCCTTCGGGAATGATGCGGTCAACGTTTTCCTGCAATCCGCCGCCGGTAATATGCGCTAAACCGTGAATGGATGGCGCGATCGCATCGTTGTCCAGAAGTTTGCGAATCGGCTTGACGTAAATCTTCGTCGGCGTCAGAAGGGCTTCGCCAACCGTCTTTCCGAGTTCTTCGACGTAGTCGGTAACTTTCAGCCCGGCGGCCTCAAAGACGATTTTTCTCACCAGCGAGAAGCCGTTGGAATGCAGTCCGGACGACGCAATTCCGATAGCAACGTCGCCCTTGACGATTTTTTTGCCGTCGATGACGTTCTTTTTAGACGCGACGCCGACGCAGAACCCCGCCAGGTCGTACTCGCCGGGCGCGTAAAGATCGGGCATGATAGCGGTTTCCCCGCCCAGCAGCGCGCTGTTGGCTTGGACGCAGCCGTCGGCTATGCCGGAAACGATTTGTTCCAGCAGCGGCGGGTTGTCTTTATCCATGGCAACGTAATCAAGGAAGAACAACGGTTCCGCGCCGCAGCAAATTGCATCGTTGACGCTCATGGCGACCAGGTCGATTCCAACCGTGTCGTGCTTGTTCATAAGCGTCGCGACCTTGAGCTTCGTTCCTACGCCGTCTGTACAGGAAATCAAAACCGGGTCTTCGTAGTTCCGACGCATCAGCGGAGAACTGTAATCCAGAGAAAACAGCCCTGCAAACCCTTGCGGGAGTTTCATAACCCGGGGCGAGTTGGTTTTTTCCATCAGTCCCGGCAGGCGTTTCATAGCCTGATTGTAAACGTCCAAATCGAGTCCAGCGTCTTTGTAGGTTAATTTTGCCATGGCGAATTGAGTGGTTTCGAGTTTCCAGCCGCCGACGTTTAGCCAGGAGAACTCCCCGGTTCTCTCAATAGCAGTCAACGAAAAATCGACGTCTGATTGAACTGTATTATCTCATAAAGCCAGAATCTTTCAAGGACGGGGGGGAATTATATCCCCGCTTTCCCGAATTCCGAATTAATTCCGCCCCCCCTCTTGACAATTATTTGAAAATAAATAAAATAGACGCATTGATTTGAACAACGACTGTTGTTTAATTGTCAGTTGGTCGGGTAGCTCAGATGGTAGAGCAACGGACTGAAAATCCGTGTGTCACCAGTTCGATCCTGGTTCTGACCATAAAAAAGCGTTTTGCAAACCCTTGCAAAACGCTTTTTTTATTTGTCCAGCGCCGTATCTCGTTTGAGTAAATCTCTCAAACTTTTTCAAAGACCATCGCCGCGGCGCCGCCGTTCCGGTCGAACGTCAGCGTTAAGGCAAACGGTTTGTCAGACGCCGTCGGAACGCCGTGAACGACCGGGATCGGGCATTTCGGGTCTGGCTGAGAATAGTTTCTGGCGGGCGGAAGGACGCCATTTTTCAGAGCGAGAACGGTCGCGACCATCTCAACGGCGGAGGATCCGCTGCCCGCGTAGCCGATGCCGCCTTTGAGAGCGACAACCGGGACGCCCGGCAAAACTTCTGCAATCGCCTGCGCTTCGAGCGCGTCTTCGGTTATCGTTCCCCAGCCGTTGGCGTTGACGTGCGACAACTCGTCC
>JAZUMX010000905.1:0-4838 GCA_045603865.1 Thermoguttaceae bacterium | reverse complement strand
CCGTACTGGACGTCCATCCCCGCCTGCTCCGTCAGCCCGTATTCCGCGGTTTTGGCAGCGGCAGAACCGATTCAAACCCAGCCTCAGACGAACTTTTATCTGTTCTGCGCCCTGGCGACAATCCTCATTTATACGCCCGTTATTTTACGGGTGAGAATCTGGAACCCGCCTCGAATTATCAAAGCTCCGGTTGTCGAATCGACAGCGGAGAATCCGGTCAATATTCATGCGGAAAACCTCGTTTCCCGCCCGGTTTGGGACAACCCGATTTTATGGCGAGAGGTTCGCACCGCCGCCTACGGAAGGCGTCTGTTCCTGTATCGGCTCGGATACCTTATCATGGCGGGACTTTGCCTGTACGCGGTTTTGGGACAGAGTCAAACGGCGTCCGACTGTTTTTTCTACATCGCTCCGTTGGCGCTGTTGAGCCTGGTTTTGATTAACGCTCAAAGCGTAACCGCCATTTCAACCGAACGTGACGGAAAAGCCCTTGACTTGCTGCTTTCCAGCGACCTTCAGCCGTCAGAATTCGTCTGGGGGAAACTGCTGGGCGCGTTCTGGAACACAAAAGAAATGGTTTTGATTCCGCCGATTTTGATAAGCGTCGTCTGGTTTTTCAAATCGCTGCCAAGCGAATACGCTCTGTATTTGATAGTTGGATATTTGGTTTTGGCGCTTTTCAGCGTAACGCTTGGGCTTCACTGCGGCATGATTTACGCCAACAGCCGCCAGTCAATCGGCGTCAGCCTTGGCGTTGTCTTTTTCCTGTTTGTCGGCGTTGCCGTCTGCTTGAGAATGATGCTCACCTTTAGCGGCTCATTCCAGGCGCAATTTCAACCCTTTTTGGCTTTGATAGTCGGCGGCGGCGCGGGGCTGTACGCCGCGCTGGGAATTCGCAACCCGTCGTCAGCCATTGCACTGGCGTCGTTTGGATGCCCCTGCGCGACGTTTTACGCTCTGGTCGCGCTGTTGATGAATTACTCGTTAGGCGTGTTTTTCGTCGTCTGCGTCGCATACGGTTTTGCCGTCGCCGCCATGCTCGTTCCCGCTATTTACGAATTCGATATTGTTTCCAGCAAAGCAGATTAGGCGCAATTATCATGACAGATTCCAACGCAACACAACTGTTTAACGACGATCAGCCGACGTCAGATTTTTTCAATCTGTCGACCGACAATCGGGATATAGACATGCTCTGCGACGCCTACGACGACATTCTCAATCGAGGCGTTTCGGAATCGTGTGAAATCCTTCGTTTCGGAAAGAAGCTCGGCGCAGGCGGACAGGGCGTCGTCTATCGTTCTCAACGCGTTGGGACAGACAACTTTATTTTGCCCGTCGCATTAAAAATCTCTTCTCCGATTCGTTACAATACGGAAAAAGAATATCTCAACGCCATGAGCCTCATGGCCGCTGTATCGTCGCGAATCGCCCTCATTCAGCACGACAACCTGCTCAACGTCAACAACTGGTCTGAACAGCAGCAAATCCGTATCATGGAAATGGAATTTGTTGACGGCAAAGACCTTTCCACGATTATCAATCCCCGAACGCTGACGTGGCTGAAAGAGCATTGTTCCCAAAAGCGGTTTGAATCGCTCAACAACGTCGTTTTGGACTACGGCGCTAAAAATCTGCGTTTCAAAACCGGCGCTGCTGTTACAATTATCAGCGAATGTCTTAAAGGATTGGGCGCGCTCCATCGGGAAAAAATCGTCCATTCAGACGTCAAACCGTCCAACATCATGATTAAACGCACCGGCTCCGCCAAAATTATCGACCTGGGCTCGTCGTATTTGTTGGACAACCTGCCGCAGCGCCGATCCTGTACGCCGGCATACGCCCCGCCGGAGGTGTTGGACAACGACGAACCCACCGTTTTGAGCGACATCGCCTCTTTGGGCTACGTCTTTCTGGAACTGATTACCGGAAAATCCCTCTTTTCCAGACAAGGGACGCATTTGCAGGAAAAACGGTCGATTTGCTATCAAATAGAACAAATCCTCGGCGAGCCGCTGTGTTACAACTCCGTCCTGGTTGAGTTCTGTAAAAAGCTGGTCGCGCCCAACCCGGCGGATCGTTTCCAGTCCGCAGACGAAGCTGTTACATCGGACGCCAACGGCGCCGCAGCCATTCTCCGCCAGCTGGTAAAAATGAACCTCGCCAGCGAATATTCCAACGACCTGCGCGTTCTATTGGAAGACCTGTCGGAAATGAACCATGACAATTAGCAACAACGTTTACATGTTGTATGATTATATTTTTCAAGGAGAATACTCATGAATTCATGGAAAGAAGCCGTTGATAACGCAGCTCAACAGTTTGACCGTCCTGACGTCAACCTGAGCAAAAACCTCAGCGCCCAACAGCGTCAGGAAGAGTTTGGCATCATCGCAGACCTGTCCGACAGGCAAGTCCGTCAACAGGCGATTGAAGACGCTAAAGAAATCCTGTACAAACTCGGTCCGAGAGACGACGATCGCAATTCATCAAAATCCTGGTAACAGTCCTTTGATTCCATGTCCAGACGTAAACTGACGCCTGTCGAAAAAGCCCGCAGGGAAATCTACTCCGTTTCCTGTCTGGATATTCTCAACCATCAAAACTGGATGGCGAGCGCTCTGGAACAAGCCGAACAGGCGGCGCAGTCAGGCGACGTTCCCGTGGGAGCCGTTATCGTCCGAAACGGAGAGATTATCGCCGCAGCGGGAAACGGACGACAGCGGCTTCAGCGTCCCACCGCTCACGCTGAAATTTTAGCAATCGAGCAAGCCTGCGAAAAACTCGGGACGTGGAATCTGTCAGACTGCGCTCTTTACGTAACGCTCGAACCGTGCTGCATGTGCGCCGGGGCGATTATTCAAGCCAGAATTCCGTTGGTCGTCTACGGAGCAGACGACCCCAAAGCCGGCGCGGTCAAGTCGCTGTTCTCTCTGCTAAACGATTCCAGACTTAATCATCGCTGCGAAGTCATCTCCGGAATTCTCGACACCGCCTGCGGGAAAGTTCTCACAGATTTCTTTCAAAAAAGAAGAGACGAGAAAAAAGGAGGGAGTAGGGAATAGGGAGTAGTTTGTAAGCTGCTAGCTATTAGCTACTAGCCATTAGCTTGTGCATTTGTAGTTCTCAGCGTTAATATTTAAAGCCTGAAACTAAAATAACCAAGCTAGAAGCTAACGGCTAATAGCTAGCGGCTCCTCAACTACCTCTCCGCCCGGGCGGACGCGTCAGGCATCGGAACCAGATACGGGCGCATGACGTCCAGAGTCTTGGGACCGATTCCTTCTACCTTGAGCAGTTCGTTTTCATCGGCAAATGCGCCGCCGAGTTCATTTCTAACCCGGATTATCTCTCGCGCCTTCTGCTCGCCGATGCCGGGAATGAGAGCGAACTCCGTCCATGGGGCGGAATTGAGATCAATTTGCAAGGGCGTTTCGACGTACGGCATTCTGTCGATTTCAATAACCTGATGAGTTACCTGCTCGTTCCAGAACATGTACCCGCCCAGCGCCAGCATGGCAATCGTACAGCAAACCGCCAGCGTGATCTGATCCCGATAGCGCAAAATGCCGCGCCAACGGTCTTCGACCTTGTAAATCGGCTCGCGCGCGTGCAGCGTTGGCTGGGTTTCCGAAGCGCGATGAGCTATCGCAGTCTCCGATTTCGTTAGTTTCCGGTCAACGCTCGGCGCTGTTTCGACAGAATTTTCTCTTTGTTCACTGTTCATGGCTTCCGCCCCCTTTATTTTAACTCATTTCCTGATATAATAAAGGGGTCTTGAAAAACATTTTTTAAGGAAGAATTCCCCATGAACAAACCTGATTTTCATCAGACCCGTTGGGACGCGGAAGTCGAACACGATTTTCGCATCCTGCTTGACCTGGCAATCCAGGAAGACGTTCGCGGCAGCGTCGACATCACCACAGACGCGGTCGTTCCGAAAACGGCGCGCGGCAAAGTTGTGCTGTCCTCTCGCGAAGAAGGCGTTTTAGCCGGCATGGCGTTGGTTCCGATTATTATGGAATACGCGCCGGACGTCAAATGGACGCCTTTCATGAACGACTCCGACCCGCTCTACCCCGGCTGTAAAATCGGGTCGCTGGAAGGAAACGCCAGACAGATTCTGCATATCGAACGACCGTTGCTCAACTTCATGAGCCGTCTGTGCGGAATTGCTTCTCTGACTCACTTTTACGTCGAATGGGTTGACCTGATCGAAGGGAAAAAGCCGGGCATTTACGACACCCGCAAGACGACCCCCGGCTGGCGTTTGTTGGAAAAGTACGCTATTCAGTGCGGCGGAGGAAAAAACCATCGCTGCGGTCTGTACGATGCAATTCTCATTAAAGACAACCACCTCGCCTTGGCGTGCCCAGAACTCAAGCACGACCTGGACGAAGAGACGCTCTTCAATCCGGCAGAAGCCATCGCGAGAGCAAAAAAATACATCGCAGACAAGAACATGCCCAACACGCTTATCGAGCTGGAAGTCGATTCTCTGGAACAACTTAAGATCGCGTTGCCGCTCAAGCCGGACATTGTTCTGTTAGACAACATGCCGCCCGCCGTTTTACGTCAGGCGGTTGCCATGCGCGACGAAATGGCTCCGGAAGTCGAACTGGAAGCCTCCGGCGGCGTCAACCTCAAGACGATTGGAAAGATTGCTGCGACGGGCGTCGAACGCATCAGCGTCGGATCGCTTACTCACGCCGCCAGTTCGCTCGACATCGGCTTGGACTGGGAGCCGATTAATTAGCAATTAGCAATTAGCAATTACGCTTCGCGCTCCCCACTGGTTATTTGCAGGTCGTCCGGACACGGGTTTTGGCGAGCCGGGG
>JAZUMX010000904.1:0-1600 GCA_045603865.1 Thermoguttaceae bacterium | reverse complement strand
CGGGAGGAAAAGCGGCTAAAGCGATAGGGGGTGTATATCGCGTTTATACCGTGGGCTGAAGCCCACGGTTACAAGGGTTACCTCCCTCCCGGGCGCGATTCAATATTCCAAATTTACCGATCTTCACAAGAAAAATTTGCGTGCACCCAACCGCGTCCATTCTGCAATTGGATCTTGCCAAAGCCAAAAAAACGTTATTGCGGCTTGGTTGTAGAGTCTGAGGTCGAATCGGAATCGCTTTGATTTTCCTCGTTTATCTTTTCCTTAGTATTACCTTTGTCATAAAAATACTTTAAAGTTAAATATAGAGGTAACACAAACAAAAAACCTATTAATATCATCAGATCATCCAATGATATAATGAAGTTTGATAGGGCAAATAATACTTGAAGTTCAATCATTTAATACCTCCTTAATAACTATTAACGTATTATTGCTATTTTTATAACATCATTATAGCGTCAAAAAACGAATTTTTAACCAAAAAATATCAATTTTCAATAAAAACTTTAGAATTGTCTGTTGCAGAGTTAAAAAATCAATCTGGAAAAACTGTTTTAATATGCTCATCTCTGGATTTTTTGAAAAATCTTTCGTATAATAGAACTCAACGTTAAAACTTCCATAGATTGTTTCCTCAATTTTCCCCCTAATCATCATGAACCGATTCCTGTTATTGCTGGCTGCGGCGTTGGCTGTCGTTTGTCAGACGAGTTTAAACGCAAACGACGTCCGGAATCCGAACGTTATTATTATTCTTGCGGACGACCTCGGGTACGGCGACGTAAGCTGTTACGGCGCGACCGTTATTCAGACGCCCAACATTGACTCGCTGGCAAGTCAGGGGATCCGATTTACGCAGGGCTTCGCAACCAATTCCACCTGTACGCCCAGCCGATACTCGCTCATAACAGGCAAATACTCGTTCCGTCGGGAAGGGGTTCAGATTCTGCCCGGCGACGCGCCGCTGTTGATCGAGCCGGGATCGCTGACTCTGCCGGAGATGTTTCGCAAGGCGGGATATACAACCGGAATTGTCGGGAAATGGCATTTGGGGCTGGGACGCGGAAAGATCGACTGGAACGCTCGCATCGCGCCGGGTCCGAACGAAGTTGGGTTCGACAGCGCGTTTATTATGGCGGCAACCGTCGACCGCACCCCGACGGGTTACATTCGCAACGGGAACGTCGTCAACCTCGACCCGTCCGACCCGCTGTTTGTCGATTATAAAAAGAACTTCGACGGCGAGCCGACGTACGTTTCCAATCCGGAACTTGTAACAAAACAGAAATCTCTGCGCGGGCACAACAACAGCGTCCACAACGGGGTAGGGCGCATCGGATTCCAAAAGGGAGGCGTCGCCGCCCGCTGGGTTGACGAATCCATGGGCGAGGTGTTCAAGTCGGAAGCGGAACGGTTTATCCGTCAGTCCGCCGCCGGCGACAAGCCGTTTTTCCTGTACTACGCTCTTCATCAGCCGCACGTTCCCCGTATGCCGGGCGAACGCTTTGCCGGCAAATCCCCGCTGGGCGTTCGCGGCGACGCCATTCTGGAAGCGGACTGGCAAGTCGGGGAAGTAATGCGTCTGCTGGGCGAACTC
>JAZUMX010000903.1:0-1689 GCA_045603865.1 Thermoguttaceae bacterium | reverse complement strand
TTGTGAACCATCTTGACGTAATGACCCGCTCCGCGCGCGCCGACCCATTCGCAGCAGGGGATGTCGTGATTCGGTCCGACTTTGGCGGAAATCGCCTGGAAGATCTTTTTGACTTCCGGCCATGCGGCTTCGGATCCGCCGGGCATCATGGACGGGCCGCGGCGAGCGCCTTCTTCTCCGCCGGAAACGCCTGTGCCGATGTACAGAATCCCGGTCGGCTCAATCGCCTTGGTGCGGCGTTCGGTGTCGGTGTAATGCGTGTTGCCGCCGTCGATAATGATGTCGCCCGGCTCCATGAGCTTAATCAGCTTTTCCATGACCGCTTCTGCCGGGGAAAGCTCCGGATAGAGCTTGGTTTCCATGGCGGGAATGGCGTCAGGAGACTTAATCATGAGCATGATTTTACGAGGTCGGGCGACGCTGGCGACCAGTTCCTCGAGGCTGTAACAGCCAACGATTTCCCCGGAAACTTCCTTCACGGCGTCGGACGCCAGGAAATCGTTAATCTTGCTGGTCGTTCGGTTGAATACCGCAACCGAAAAACCGTGATCCGCAATGTTCAAAACCAGGTTCTGACCCATAACCGCCAGACCCATCAAACCGAAATCGCATTGTTTAGCCATCTTCGCGAACTTTCTTTTTAAGTAAAATAATACGGTTAAGTTTAGCAAGCTCTTTGCTTGCTATATCATAATATTATATTTTGCCAACAAAATGAGAATAGTCAATAGGGGAGGAAGATTAATTCGAAATGCGGAATTCGGAATGCGTAATTACGCTTCGCGCTGGCGAGCCGGGGCGCGTTAGCCCCCGGAAAGCGACGGCTTGCCGTCGCAACCCTTTCCCATATACTCTGTTTATTTGCAGGAATGTTTTTTTCAAATGTCAAAACAAAAATACTTTTTACAAGAGTCAAACGATTCTCGTAAAAAGTATTTTCTTATTTGAGTCAGATTGGATATGGCAGGCGTTTAATCTCTGAGTTCAGAATATTACTCAAAGGGAACGCCGTTAGCGTCTCTTGTCTCTGTGCAAACCTCAATCAAAGCCCAAAGAGGAACAAAGAACCATCCAATGCATAACAATGTGCTGATAAGTTGGATGGCTCCTCTGCCAGAATAACCGGCATAAAAATTGTGCATTCCTAAACAGCCGAAGAACAATCCCAGGAGAATGTATGTTGTTCTGCTATGTCTTGGACCATGATATCTATGACGTCCTCTCGAACTATGACTGTTGTTTGAAAATCCCATGGAACCGTTAAAATTAGGGGCTCCAAAGTTAAAGTAATTGGCAAACGATGGAATAGCGGAGATCTGAACGGCGTTTTCGCCATTTCGCCACGCAAGATTGTTGGGAAGAATCTGTCCGTTTTGAATCATTGCGATCATTTGACTCGTTGGATAAGGTCCGTATCCGTTAACTCCGTCGGTACTGATATACCATTGTTCTTCCGGTACGGGAACAGCAGGTGAAGCCGCTTGCTGAACAGGAGCCGTCTGAACTGGCGTAGGAGTAACGGATGTCTGTTGCTGAGCAAACGGATTGTTTGCATTTCCTGAAGAGGACGCCGATGAATTATTATTTAGAAAATCAAACGACATCGATCCGGAAGAACTTGTCGATCCTGTATTACTTCCCACAGTTGTAACCGGGGTTGCCGTAGTTACTGGCGTAGCCGTAGTTGAA
>JAZUMX010000902.1:0-2468 GCA_045603865.1 Thermoguttaceae bacterium | reverse complement strand
GCGCCGATATGCGCCTGCGTGTCGATGCCCCGCGCCAGACCGCTGACAATTGTTACGCCCGCCTGCGCCAGCGCAAAGCTGAGATTGTGCGCCGCACGGTTGCCATAATGCGTGGAATGACGCGTACCAACAACGCCAATTGAGACGCTGTCTTCCGGAAGAAGCGTCCCGCGAACGAACAAAATCCCCGGCGCGTCCGGAATGGACGTCAACTGCTGAGGATAATTCTTGTCGCCCAGCGGGATGAGGTCTATATGATGAATCTTGCAGAACGCGAGAAATTTATCGAGCTTTTCGTCAGTCGAACTCTGTAACGACTCTATCCTCTGAGCGCCAATTCCAGGTATCGCCGCCCAATCTTTTTCCGACGCCTGAAAGACCGCGGCAGGAGAACCGAACGCGTCAAGCAGATTCTGACGCATAAGCGGTCCGATTCCTTCCGCTAAAGCGAGGCGAAGAAGCGCGCGATGATCTTCGTTGTTGATGTCGAACATGGTTGTGAACAGGGATTAAGGAGCAGGAAGAGGGGGAATGCGATTTCTCGTTGGACGAAAACTACAGGATAACGCCAGACGAAACGTTAACTTCTGAATTCGCTGGGCGTTTTGCCTAACATGCGCTTAAAAACGCGTATCATGTGAACGTAGTTGGGAAATCCCGCCATGAGCGCAATCTGCTCTATTTTCACGTTTGTTTGCTGAAGCAGCGTTATTGCCCGATAGATTCTGCAGCGGTGAATCTCATCGCGAATTGTTCTGTGAAGCTCTTTGCTAAAATATCGTTCCAAAGTCCGACGCGTAACGCCAAGTTGACTTGCCAGCCGCTTGATATCGATTTCCTGATGTCCCCAGTTCCAGATTTCTCTGCACGCTTTTTGAATAAGCTGCATTGCAACCGAGTTTTTACCCCCGCTCGGCGCCGGAAGAATGCCTGGGGGCTGAAGCGTTTTCTGACAAGCCCCAATCTCAATAAGAATTCCCAGCAAATCCTCTGAATAAAACGGAGAGTTGACCTGAGGAGAATCCAGAACCTTCCGGCACAGTTGTTCCATGCGGCTTTTAATTTTATTGTTTGACGAACTGATAACCGGGCGACGAGGGTCGAGGACGCCGTTTTGCGTTAAAGAATGAATATACGGTCCGTTCGCCGTAATCCAAATGTCTTTCCAGCCGACGTCTTTATCGGGGGTGAGCTGATGTTCCGAGCCGGGAAAGAGAATAAAGAAGTCTCCCTTTTTCACGGCAAGCGAACCGCCCAGGTCGGAAAAATACTGACCTGCGCCGTCTGCAATGTATAAAAAAACGTATTCCGGCAGAACGCGATTTTTATACTGCTCCAAACGATACAGCTCCGGACGCCCTTCATTGACAAAAACGCGTCCTGGCTGCATATCGTCAAACCCCGCCCCGGTTACATACAGATTCCATTTCAGCTCCTGCTCAGTAATCGGGAGGAAATTCGCCTTGGTCGGCGGAGAATTCTTTTGAAAAAAGCTCACTGAACCTCTAAAATTCGTTTAAGTTCCTGAACGGAGGTAATTCCTTTCGCGACCAGAACCATGCCTTCTTCCCGGAGAGTTCGGTTGCCGTCTTTTACCGCCGCTTTGCGAAGCAGGTCGAGCTTGGGGGCTTTCTTCAAAACCTCCTGAACCGTTGGTCCGACAAAGAGAACTTCCGTAATCGCCGTTCTCCCTTTATATCCGATGCCGTGACATTCCGAGCAGACATCTTCGCCCTCGGCGGGTTTAGCTGGCGGTTGATAGAGAACGACTTCCCGCCCGGCGGGGAATCCCAGCGCCTGAGCCAGCGCCGGCGGAGCCTTGACGGGCTGTTTGCAGTGATTGCACAGCTTGCGGATCAGCCGCTGACAAACGACCACTTTGACGTTGTCTGCGACCTTGTCCCGGGAAACCGGATTTCCTTCGGCGTCTTTCAGAACGAGCATTCTCAGCAGAGCTTCCGAGGCGTCTTGAGCGCGAACGGTTGTTACAATCAGACGGTCGTCCATCGCCATTTCCTTAAAACATTCGTTGAGAATGGAGCCGTCCATGTCCTGGATTACCGACACAGCGGGTTCTTTAAGGAAGAAGCGCTTCATAACGTCTTTGATGGAATCCTTTTCTCCATACGTTGTAACAGGAATGTTTTCGACAACTTCGTGAGGATTGGATTCCTTGTCCAGCTGAGCGTATTCTCTCTGGAACCGGTCGGTTTTGTTTAACGCAACGCTGAGCGTCGTTTTCATGCCGTTGCCGACAGGCGCGGAGAAAATCAAAATTCCTTTCGGCAGATCGAACATGGCCTGAACCTTTTCCGCCAGCTTGTCTCTCATGCCGCAGTCTTCCAGAACGTGAAAATCCATTTTGGGAGACGAGTACTTCAGCATTACCCGCTCGCCGGTTTGCGTACCCTGCGATGTAACGGTAATAACCGCCTTTCTCTTTCTCATTTCCGGTTGAGGCAAATCTT
>JAZUMX010000901.1:0-2840 GCA_045603865.1 Thermoguttaceae bacterium | reverse complement strand
GCTGACACTGTCGCCGCGCCGATTGAAGCTCAGGTCAACAGCGTCGAAAACCTGCTTTATTACTCGTCCACGTCTACCAACAGCGGTTCGTATGAACTCAAACTGACATTTAAATATGGCGCTAACGCCGACATGGCGCAGGTCAACGTTCAAAACGCCGTTAAACTGGCAGAACCTGTTTTACCGCAGGAAGTCCGTACGCGAGGCATTGTTACAACAAAACAGTCAACCGACGTTTTGGGCATGTTCTCGTTTACCGCAGACACGGATAAAATGACCTTGCGCGAGTTGGCAAACTACGTCAAGATGAACGTCAAAGACGAAATCGCCCGCGTGGACGGCGTCAGTTTCGTTCAGGTGTTTACTCAAGACGACTACAGTATGCGAATCTGGCTCGACTCGCTTCGCATGTCTGCTATTGGCGTTTCGCCCCAGGAAGTGGCTCAGGCGATTATGAGCCAAAACCAACAGGCGGCTGCCGGTTCTGTCGGCGTTGAACGTTCCAACGACATGATGCAGTATAAAATCAACGTTCATGGACGACTCAACGACCCGGAAGAATACAAAAACATCATCGTTCGTTCCGATGGAAAAGGCAACGTCATTCGACTGGGAGACATTGCAAATGTTGAAAAAGGCTCGGAAGGTTATTCATCTTCTGCCAAAACCAACGGCAAACCGTCTGTCGCCATGGCTGTTTTCCGTCTTAACGATGCCAACGCTTTGGATACGATTACCGGAATTCGCAACAGACTGGAAGAATTGAGCGTTCGTTTTCCCGACGGCGTCCATTATTTCCAGGAATACGACCCAACCAAATTCATTAAAATTTCTTTGGAAGAAATCGTCATAACGCTCATTATCGCGTTGGCGCTGGTTGTCATTGTAACATACCTTTTCCTCCAGAACTGGCGCGCGACCATTATTCCGGCTATCGCCATTCCCGTCTCGTTGTTGGGAACGTTCCCGTTCCTGATGGCGCTGGGATTCAGCATCAACACGCTGACCATGTTCGGCTTGATTCTGGTTATCGGTTCGTTGGTTGACGACGCAATCGTCGTTGTCGAAAACGTCATGACGCACCTTGACCGGGGGGAATCGCCGTACGAAGGCACGATTCAAGCCATGAACGAAATTACCGGGCCGATTATCGCTACGACGTTGGTTACGCTGGCGATTTACGTCCCGATTTGCTTCTACGGCGGCATGGTCGGGCAGATTTACATCCAGTTTGCCGTTACAATGTGTATTGCTTTGTGTTTGTCGACCGTCAACGCTTTGACGCTCTCGCCAGCGTTGTGCGTTTTGATTCTTCACAAACAGAGCAAACCGATGTTCTTTTTCGCCCCGTTTAACTTCTTCCTGAATCAGTTTAAGAAAGTCTTTTTGTTCTGTTCAGGCGTTTTGACGAAAAACCTGTGGCTGGCGGCGCTTCTGTTTGGAGTTGTGCTGTATTTGAATTACTTTTTATTCACTCATACTCAGTCCTCGCTTTTGCCGGAAGAAGACAAAGGCGCGGTTTTGTGTCACATTGAACTTCCCCCGGGTTCCTCTCTGGCTCGAACGGAAAAAGTTATGGACGAATTCCAGCAGCGCGTCAGTAAAATTGACGGCGTAAACAACATTATTGCCGTTTGCGGATTCAGTTTCATGGCTGGTCAGGGAGAAAACCTCGCCTTGGCAATCGTCAGTTTGAAAGACTGGAGTCAGCGTAAAACCCCGGATTTAGCGGTTGAAACAATTCAGGGAAAGATTCAGGCTGAAATGGCTCAGATTTCTGAAGCCAAAGGCATGGCGTTCGTGCCGCCGCCGATTATGGGATTGGGAATTGCCGGCGGCGTTACATTCAACTTGTGCGCCTCGGGCAGCAATGTCAACTCTGCGGATTTGTCCCTGGAAGCCAAAAAGTTTACAGGCGCAATCAACAACAAACAGCTCTTCCCCTCCTGCATGTACGGGCAATCAACCTACAATGCCGATACGCCGCAGCTGACGCTGGAAATTGACCGCGTCAAGGCGGAAATGTTGGGCGTTCCCATTTCAACGCTGTTCTCAACGCTGCAGTCCAAACTGGCGTCGTATTACGTCAACGACTTCAACATCGGCGGATACACGTTCAAGGTTCAGATTCAGTCCATCAGTAACGAACGTTCCATTCTGGACGACATCAACAACCTCAACGTTTCAAACGTCCGGGGCGAGTCGATTCCGTTCAGCTCGCTGGGTACGGTGAAATACACGGTTGGTCCGCAGCGAATTCTGCGATTCAACCAGCAGATGTGCGCTGACTTCAATACTAAAGTTATGCCCGGCAAGAGTACAGGCGAACTGATGGCGGAACTGGACGCGTTCCCGCTCCCAAGCGGCTATCATATTGAATACGTCGATATGAGCTATCAGGAACGTCAAAACCAGGGAAAGATTGGATTGCTCATCGCCTTGGCGTTAACCTTCGGATACCTGTTCCTGGTCGCCCAGTACGAATCGTGGACAATTCCGGTTCCGGTTATGATGTCAACCGCCGTTGCGACGTTAGGCGCTCTTATCGGGTTGATGCTTTGGAGATACCCGTTGAGTATTTACGCCCAGTTGGGGTTGGTCATGTTGCTCGGCTTGGCAAGTAAAAACGCCATTTTGATGGTCGAGTTCGCCAAAGAACAGCGCGCCAGCGGGAAGTCGGTTTACGAATCCGCCATTACTGCCGCAGGCATGCGATTCCGCGCAGTTTTGATGACCGCCTGGTCGTTTATTTTGGGCGTTTTGCCGTTGGTTGTCGCCGCCGGCGCCGGCGCTGCAAGCCGTCGAGCCATTGGCGTTACAACCTTCTCCGGAATGCTTTT
>JAZUMX010000900.1:0-8144 GCA_045603865.1 Thermoguttaceae bacterium | reverse complement strand
GACAGACGGTTCAGATTCAGACGTCTGATTTTATGGCGCTCTTTTTTTGATTGCTTGTTTTTTATGTCCAAAATTCAAACCGCCATTATTGCCGTTGCCGACAATCGTTTTCCAGCAACAGACGAACTGATTGAGTATTTGTCTCACGATTGCGGCGTTGAGCCGATTGACAATCCGACGTTTGAGGAGAATAAGCTCACGTTTCGCAGCGGCAGCGCAACGTACGCCGTAACGCTTTTCGAGGGGAAGATTCCCACGGAACTGCTGCGCGCTCCGTGTTCGCTGGCGTGGCATTGGCCAGAGGCGGCTCCGGAGATTCAAAAACATTCCTGCTATATTATTGTCGGCGTTCTGGACGAATCCGCCGGCGCGGTCGACGTCGCTCTTCGGCTGACGCAGTTGACGGCTGCTGTATGCGTCAATTCCGGCGTCAATCCCATCGGCGTTCTTTGGACAGGCGGCAAGCCAGACAATCAGGGCGCGCCCGGCTGCGTACATAAGCCGGAAGAATTTGTCGCTCATTCTCAGGGGGCTTCCCGCGATGCGCTGCCGATTGAACTGTGGGTTTCGTTTATACCTTCAATGGCGCGTAACAGCAGTCAGTTTATCATGACGACTCGCGGTCTGGAAGCGTTTGGAATCAAGGAACTGGAAACGACCGGCGAGGGTCAAAATCCGCAATGGATATATGAACATCTGTTCAACTTCGCTCATTTCTATCTGACGCATCCGGAAGACGTCAAAGAGAATCAGACGATTGGGATGTCCAACGACGAAAAAATCGACATCCTGGCGGCGTCGTCCCGTCTGGATCCCAATAAGGACGTTTTGGTCCTCAACTTTGACGCGATAGAAACAAACCGTCAAATTGAAGAAGAACGCAGCAAATTGCCTGGCGTTGAAACAGAGCTGCCAACGGCGCCCGCTGTTCCGCCAGACGACTTGCCAACGTTCTGAAAGGATTTGAATTATTGTTTTTTTTGAACTGCGGTTATCGAATAATGGTTCTATTGTAATGAATAATCATTCTTCGTTCCTTAAGTCCGAGATACCATTCGGCGCAGACTGCCAATTTAATTTTGCCGAGTTCTTTTAATACTACTTTAAAATCGCGATAGGAGTTATTAACAATATATCTATGACTGTATTTCTCTACATTGTCTGAATCGCTCTGTTTAGAAAGTTGAAAGTCTTTATCAAGCGCATAGAGAGCGCTCATCCAATGCGCTAATTTGATGCTGAGCAACAAATTGGCTCGACGGAAAGGATAGAGCAATTGATGCTTTCTCTTAATATCGAGATCTTTCAATGAAGCTTTGCGATAGGCGTTATATACAATCAAAAGGCATGATAAAAACGTTAATGAAACAAAACAAATCGCGAACAATACTTTAAAAGTCGTAGATTGACAGAAATAGGAAAAACAAGCGATCAAGTCAGTAAAGAGCTGATTTTTTATTATATAATTCTTAATGGGGAAGTAAATAAATGGTAAAAGGTAGACAAAACATGCAATTTGACCGCCTAAAGGCGACAGTCTGTTTAAAATGTTTTTAAGATGACCCCAAATAAATTCGACACTAAACGCTGCTGGCGTTTTACTCTCCATCTCCCCGGACAATTCATCCAATTCATTTTCCAATGATTGTTTTAACTTGTCAAGCGAATCCTGATTAATTCCTATTAAATCGTCAAATTCAGAGTCAATCCAATTGTCGCGGATGGTCTGGCATTTATGAAGCTGCATTGCATGAAAATCGATGTAGTTTTTCAGCTGGCGCTTAGGGTCGTCTGAGCTGTCGTCGGATGGTATCGAGGGTCTTTTTTCATCGCGCACCGTAACAAATAAACCATTGAAAGCAGCGCGGAGCCAAACGGTTTCATCAATCTGATGCAAACTGAACATTTCAGGAACGTTTGCATCAACCCCGGCTAAATCCCAATATAATTGTACCTTTATGCCAACAAACAGAGCATGGAAATAATGATACAGCTTGTGGTAATTTAACAGAGAATAAAATAATTGACAAACAATCAATATTATAGCTAAAATGCTTGGAATAATGGTAATGATTGTCGGGACGCTGGCAGGGTTTGGTGAATTATTGTTGTAAGCGGAAATCATTGCAATGCCAAACAATAATAAAAACGCTACGATTGCATACAAAAGCGTTGTTATTTTCATCGCTTGAAAATAATGCGACTTCAATAATCTGGTGTATTGGCAAAATTTAAAAAGCGAATCGGTATTTTTATCAACTACGTTTTTTAAATCAGATGTGTCGCTTGTTGAATTATAATTGTTGTAATCAGAATAACGTTTAAAATTATTCAGACACGCTCTGTTTGCAAGACCCGCCTTTTTAAAAACCTCCCCGATTTCAGAGTAATCTAAAACGTTTTGAACATGCGGAATCGACTTCGTAAGAGTATACTCCTCGTCGTCAGGCTGATCCTTGATAATAATGGTAATGTCGGCGGGCGATTGCTCTTCGGTCTTATCGCTTTGAGAATCATTTGACGTTTTTTTATTTTTTGTATGGATGCAAACTACAGGTCCAATAGAGGCGAAGCTGATGCCATGAGGGATTTCATAGGGATTCAACTTTGCCTTTATGTTTCCCAGAAGCTTGTAAACAATCATTTCTTCCGTTCGACTTAAATCGTCTTCTGGCTCTTTATTGTTCTGGTATTCATTTGCCAATAATTCAAATTGATTTTTTAATTCTGGATATTTGGCAGATTTGCTGCCTTTTTGACGAATCTTGTATACTTGATAAATCAAGTCTTTAAGCTTGTATGCGTCTTTAACTTCATCTTCATACTTGAATAATTCATGTTGAATTTTGTCCATCTTTTGAATCTTTTTCTCGGACAAGTCATCGCCGCCGAAATCAACAGATGCGAAAGAATCCAGATCGTCAGAGTAAATATCGTTCCATTGCTTTTGGATCTGCTCAATATTGTCGACAAAGGCGAATAATGTATGTGAATGGACGCACATGAATTTTCTGTACTCCTCAAACTGCATTTCATAAATATGGGAGTTTGACAAGAGCATATTAAACAGTTCTTTGGTGTGCGGCTTTTCGTCTGTACAGAACGATTCCAGCAGCTTGTAATCTTCAAGCAGATATTCAAACTCCGTTCCGGCAGGCAATTCAATTAAACCGTCGATAATACTAAAATCAATTTTATTTTCAGGTCTGGAGAAACGGTTTGGATATTTCTCTGCCAGTTCGAATATCGTTTGGAGCGGGATGCTGGAAACTGCAACGATTTTGATATTAAAATGTTCGTTATCGCGAAGGTCGGCAGCTATTTCTGACCATATTTTCCCTGATTCCTCATCTTCCAGACCGATCAGAGCAATTAACGGAACGGTATTGTTTTTTATACGCTTTCTGGTGTAAACCGTTTGGTTCAACAATGCGTTAAAACAATTTGAAGAAGCGCTGCCCCACGCTTTTGCAAGAGAACGAAGCTGATTTTTCGCCGTTTCTTTAACGGCGTCGGTAATGATAGCGTCTCGGTGTCCGGTCAATGCCACAACGTATGGGAACACGGGTACTTTATCGTTCCCCTTTTGACAGAAAGCAAAATCCTTGACGGCGTCAATCTTCTTTTGGATTTCTTTTTCGAAAGGATTGGTTCTGTTATTTGAGTCGTTGTCTGCAGCTTGAGCAGACGCATTTTCGCCGGCGGCATTATTGGCATTCTCAGTCGAAGACGCTTCTTTTGGCGCGTTCTCGGAAGAATTATTGGGAGCGTCGTCTTGACCGCCATTCTCGTTATCGCCAGGATTGACATCGTTTGAAGACAATTCTCCAGAAGCGTCTTCTGATTGGTTGTCAGCCCCGACCGAGCCTGAATCAGCGTTGGCGAGCGCCTCGTCCCTGGCTTCTGAATCAGCGTTCTGAGACGGTTCCTGAGCGTTAGTCCGGGAATTGTCAGAATCCGTCTCCGAGGATTCGATATCAGCCGTTTGCCGGGTTTCGACTTCGGAATTGTCGACGTTTTGCATATCGGAATGAGAAAAATTCTGGCTGTTATTGTTGAATTCGTTGTTAATTGGCTCGGACATGGCGTTTTCTGGAAATGGCGTTGTTGATAATAACCGAATTGTAACGGATTGCAGAAACAATCAATACGCGATTTATTCCGTAATCCTTCTTTTACCGTTTAGTCTAAAAAAAATAAAAGTTCCTTTTGATAGAGCAAAAGCGAGGTAAAAAGCAAAACATCGGCAGCTCCGTTCTCGCGGACGACTTGCCGACGCTTTGTTCTTATCGTTTGGGGATAGTTAACTCTCTTTCATTTACGCACAAATACCAATCGGCTTTTTTCCCGATTGAAATTTGTCCCAATTGATGGAGAAAATATTGAATTGCATCGTTGGAATCGGATAATTCCTGCCAAATTTTCTTTTCCTCCTCATCTGGAATCTCTTTCTTGCTTGTTAGGTTTACATAATGAGGATCGTCGATAACGTTCTTTGATTTGTCGCTATAAGTCCTTGCTCTTTCGCAATATAGCAAGCGAATTCCCATTAGCAAATACGCTCGGCGGAATGGAAAGAGGCTTTGCTCGTTTCGGAGATCTTTATATTTTTTCAAGTTAAGTTTAGTGTATAACGTCCAACAGGCAATGATGGAAAGCGACGCTCCTACAAACCATTTGCCCCAGAGAGTAGCTAAACGACCAGCGTTGTCGTTTATAAAAGGTACTGTCATGATATAACCCAAGCCGGCTAACAATACAATCAACCGCATTCGAGTAATAAAATGAGGATGTTTGGAAATCCAATTCTTGATTTTTGATGATGTGATATTAAGAAATCCGTTGTTTTTATCTTTGTCTTTATATCCGCTAAAATAACTCAGTTCTACTCCAATCCATAATTTGTGTATCAAACGATAATTATTAATCCGTTTATTGAAAGTGTTGATTTGATGTTCGTTATCTAATGGCAGCGTTAAAGTTAAATCCAATCCGTTTAACGCGGTGCGAATCCAATCGAGATTGCAGGATTGGTGTGAATGAAAATTGCCAGGGACGGTTTCATTCAAATTCGCCAGGCTCCAGTATATCTGAATTCGTAATAATTCAGCTAACGTTCTGAATTTATGATAATGAACATGCGGTTTAAGAAATAAGGAAGTAAAAATATCGAGAAAGATTCGGCATCCGAAAAATATAAAAGGAATCAGAAGAATCGCGATCAAGGTTTCCTGGATGGTAGTCCAATTGGTGAATGGGCTAACGCGTACATTCAGTGGGAGAGTAAAGAAATCATGAATTAATTGACATAAAGTAAATTGATTGTCATTCCTTAAAATCAGATTTTTAAGGAGTTCAAGAGTTACTGTTATAACAAGCAAAAATGCAAAGCTCCAACAGAAGCGTTTAGTCAGAGCTCTGTTTTGGTTCCCGTAGTCAATAGCTATTTGATCCGTAAAATGAAAATGTTTAACAAGCGAATCCAATTCATACGGTACGGCGCATTCATTCAGATCAAGAAGTTGTTCTTGTATGTTTTGGGGAAGCATTTGTTTTTGTTCTTCCAGGAACTCCTCAACGCTATAATTATTGATATGACTATTAGCAAGAATCTTTTTATTGAGCTTGCCAAGTTTCTCCACGACAGTTTTAATCTCCGGGAAACTGCTTAATGGGTAAGGAGGCTCCCAATTTTTAGAATAAATCATCTTATAGTCTGTGTCGCCATAACGGTCTTTTATCAAGACTGTAATCTTATGCTCTGATTCTTTTGAATTATGAGCTTCCGGATTGCCGTTATGCAATCTGTTGCAGCCAATACAGATAACAGGACCTATTGCGGTAAACGTTAATTCCGCCTTTTTTGTGGATAACGGGAGAATTATATGGTTAAGGCGTCCCAGAAGTTTGTATTGTATCAACCTGTCTATTCGGGGTATTTGAACGTCTTTATGATCTTTGAACAGTTCGTCAAGTATTCTGTTGATATCTTCTTCTTTACTTTTTTTTGCGTACTCCGCTCCATTAAAATAACTTCCAATCTTATCAAGCAATGTAAGTCTAATCTCAGACAGCTGGTTATACAATTCATGGTCTTTGCCGACTTCAATTTTATCCAGCATCGAACTCGGAGCGACGTCGCTGTCTAACTCAAAAGCTGAAATATCGAATTTTGTTAAATTGGCGGTCTTCCAGTTTTCCGGATTTTCTGTCAGAGAAATAATAGTGTGAGAATGATAGCAAATAAACTTTAAATATTCGTTATACTGATATTCTTCAATTCGATTTTGACGAAGAAGTATCTCTAACGCGTCGTCTTTATCAAGTTTTGTGTTCTCTTTAATTTTTTCAAGAACCGGTTTAATAAAGTCGCTGTTATCGGGCAACTCGATAAGCCCGTCCGCTTTATTGAAAATAACTTTAAAATCGTCCTTTTTCTTAAGGGTTTCCTGGGTTCTGAGCAAGATTCTGGTTTTAGTAAAAGAAACTGCTATGATTTTAATATTGTAATGTTCCTCATCGCGAAGCTCAGACGCTATATCTGCCCAAAATCTGCCGGAGTTTTCATCGTCTAAACCGATAAGAACAATCAAAGGGACGGATTTGTTTTGTATATATTTCTTTCTGGTGTATTTCAATTGGTTCAAAAGGCGATCCGGGCGTTTTAGCGTGGCTCTGTTCCACGCTTTGACGAGTTTAAGAAGCTGAGCTTTAGCAATATCCACAAGACTCGCATCATAGTCTTTGTCCTCTGGATTGGTTTTCGTTATTGCGTCTCGATGACCCGTGAGGGCTACGACGTATGGAAATATTGGTATAGGGTCGCCATCCTTTGTCTTTTTCATACTGAATGAGAAGTCTTTAACCGCTTTAATCTTTCTCTTGATTTCGCTTAAGTCTATATCGATTGACGGCGAATTGTCGTCTGACGATGCGTCTGTACTTGACAGATTGTCCGGATTTTCCTCTGCAACGCCGTCCTGCGAAATTTCTTGAAATTCAAAACCATTGACGTTTTGGGCATCAGAATTGGATTGATTGTTTTCGTTATTATTGAGGGAATCGTTGAATGACTGGGACATGGCGGTGTTGAGGGGCGTTGTTCGCAATATGGGGAACAGATTAAATGAACTGTGAAGAAAAATCCAAATATATATTATATTCGGAATCCGTAAATTCTATTATAGTCTATATTAGAATTATTTCCACACCCCCATTAAGAGAAAAACGAAAAAAGACGCTCATTTTTCTTGCAGAGAGTATATGAAGAGCGTATTTTCACGGTCCTCGGATTTATCGGCGAACAGGTCAAACGCTCTGCTCAATAAGCTTTCCGCCCGTCCTGATGGGACGTGAACAGGGAATTCGCTTATTTGTGGTTCTTCCGGCGCGTTGGAACCTGACAACGTTTGAGCAGACATATCTGCACAAATTCCAAGCTCCATCTTGCCGGAAGAGCCCCAATAATTATCTTTACAGGCGTTCTCGTTAAAGTTTGAAAACCAGGAAAACGGACGGTCGGTAAAAGCTCGATAATTCAGAGCGTTATCGCGGCAGGTTCAAATCCTGTTCGCCAACCGTCAGCAGCCAGTTGACATTTTCCGAAACCGCTTCCGATCCCAGTTGACGTAAAATCATCTGTTGCTTTTCAATAAGCGATTCCTTCTTGACTTTTTGTTTTTTAACATCGCTTTCAAACGAGTTAAGCAGCAATAACGCTCGGTCAAATGGGAAGAGTATCTGTTCAAAACGTTTCGCTTCTGGTTTATAACGATTAAATTTTAATTGCATAGTATAATAAACTACGAAGCCGGTAATAACTGAAAGTATCAGACCGATAACGACAAACGTCCAAAGTGCGGGGTTTGACTGATTAAGCGATGGAGAATAAATGAGCCTGATAATATCTCCTTTCAACTGCAAGCAGAAAAAGAGAATGGCAAGAGCGACTAGCGTGACTGGATGCGTACAATAGTTCGCCTTCTTGACCTGATTCATTCTTTTGTTTTTACCGGAGATAAAATAAGTCCGCTGTCCAAATATCCAGGTGTCTTTAACAAAGCTGATTCTTTGCATGGATAAGTCTGCATTTGTTTTTTCAGGTTCAGGCAGAAATACATCCAAACCGTTGGCCCCCGCGCGAA
>JAZUMX010000899.1:0-2297 GCA_045603865.1 Thermoguttaceae bacterium | reverse complement strand
GAATCGTTCATGAACAGAAGCTGTCCGCCGCCGACTTTGGTAATCGTATACGGGGCGTCAGCAGTAATCGCTGCAGACATTTCCACGCGGTTGGAGTTGTTAATCGTGGAATCGCCCAGGATGGTCATCGTTCCCTAAACGAAACCTTTTCCCGTACCCGAACTGACCATGGCGTGTGTCTCGCCGTTGTCGGCAATTTTAGGATCCGTAATCGTTGTGTTCTCGTCGCTCAAAATGTACGTTTCAGCGTTCGCGAACTGAACCAACGTCAACGCCAGCGCGATAAGCGGGGCAATAAATCTGTATTTCATAATTAAACCTGTAAAGGGTGTGATGAATGATTTTTAAATTTTAACCAAAATATATTATAACTCAAGATTTAGATTTTAAAAAATCAATTAGAATATTTTCGAAAAACAATCTGGATAAATCGATGAAATGAAGAGAATAGAGAAACGGTAAACAACGAATCACGTCAGTTTAGAAAATAAAGTCTGGAAATATTTTCTAAACTGACGGTTCGCGTTGCTAATTCTGTTAGTATTCTTTGAGCTGTCCCGTTGCCTTGAGGTAAGAAACGCTGGCCAATCCAACGAAAACAAGTTCAACAAGAGGAATGCCGATATCGCCAATGTACACTAAGGGAATCATTACGCTAAGTAATGCCGCCAAAATGAAGCCGATTAGTCCCAAAATAAAAAATGACAAAAATACAATTCCAAGCAACGTTAAGATATTTCGTTGAGCGATTAAACACGATAATTGAAACGATTTAATCGTTGATAAGTTGGTATCTGCAACTAGCGCAAACATGAAGTATAAAAACATCGAGAAAAATAACGAAAATGCAAAGCAGAGAATAACGGCAATAACCGAAAATCCCAACATAAACAATCCTATCCCCAAAAGAAAAGGAAATGTTGTTAAAAGATTAAACAGGATTGTAGAAAACAAAACCCGTACGGGCGAATCGAACCCGGATAAGATCAGACCCAGGCTGGCTTTCTGATTTCTGCCGTATGCGTTGAACAAACGAATACAGCCAATGAAAATAAATGAACTTACAATGATCTGAAGAACGAAAATTGCAGTTAGCAAAAAGGATTTTCTATTATAATCTTCAGAAGCATATAAGGAATCTATGTAATCCTTGGAGAGGCCGTTAAGAGTTTCCATAGAAACGCCTTCTTTTTTTAATTTTACTGAAGACTGAGCTACAACTTCTTTAGTATCTGGAATTAATGCAAATTCAGCCACCGTTTGGACGAGGTATGGCAGCGCCATTACAAATAATATGAGAATCATAGCCCCAAAATGCTGCGAAATAATCCTGAATGTCGTCAGCAGAGCGTCCATGGAAGAAAAGGACTGTAACTTCAAGATTCGCGCATGATGATACGACTCTCGCGTTGCATATTCAGGCAAAGGTTCAGCTGGAGAAGTTTGTCCTAAAACCGGAGCGGTTGAATTGGCGGAGATGTTAACATTCTCATTTGCCATGGTATCCGCTGAATAGACTAATTCTGTTTGACATACTGGACAGCAAACGGTTAATTCCTTTACGTCATCGGGAATATACATTTGTTGACCGCAGGATTTGCAGGGGATGTACATTGGTTGAATTCGTATTTAGTGAAACAGAGGTTGTGAGTTTGAATGCGATATCGAAACGGTCTGCTGGCGCTTCGTTACGCATTTCGCTGAAGGCGTATCCAATAAGTATTGTTGTTCGTTTCGCCGTCAGATAAAACTTTGATTTTTTTTATTATACGAACTATGATAGAATATTCAAGAGGGTAATGATGATTGACGTCCAAATTTAAGAAAAAAATGGAACGAATAATATATCTGATTTAATAGATAAAATAACTTCATAAAAATTTGAAGATTAAAGAGCAAATTCAATTACTAAAAATGAAATCCTGAAAATTTGAATTGTCTGATTCGCGGTAATGTTATGCGATTAGTCTGTTTTATTTCCGAAACTGTCCGGTTGCTTTTAAATAGGCGACGCTGATAACTCCCACAATCAAGGGCTCATACAGGGCTTGAGCGATTAAACTGACAACGCTGTTTGTTAAGAAACTGCCTAATATCGCAATGACAAACGCATTGATAAGCATCATCATTAAAAACAGAAGCGCGATCGTTCCAAAGAGCGTGGAAATATTGCGCTTTGCGATTAAATATGACAGTTGAAACGCTTTTAGCGCCGACAGGTGGGAATCGGCAATCAGCGGCAAAACAAAGAACAAAAAGACCAGCAAAAACAAGAACAGAAATATAACCAGCATAAT
>JAZUMX010000898.1:0-3072 GCA_045603865.1 Thermoguttaceae bacterium | reverse complement strand
AAGCGTATAGGAGTTGAACGTTTGCCTAGTCCCCCAGATAAATCTGGGGGCTACGTTTTTTGTTTATTATTTCCCACGTCTAAAGACGTGGGGATAGAATCAGGTTAAACGACTTAAACATTGCCCCGCTAACGCGGTTTGGATATACGCTTTGCGTAATTGCTAATTGCTCATTGCTAATTGCTAATTTTAACAACCCACAACCCGCCATGAAGAAAACAATCCTCCTTATCGCGCTCAGCCTTCTGAGCTTTTCTCTGGTTCAGGCGGACGACGCTGTCGTCATGCCGACTTGCGGCGTTTGCGCCCATCGCGGCGACAAACAGTATTATCCGGAAAACACGATACCAGCATTCGAATCCGCCGTCCGAAAAGGCGCGCAGATGATTGAACTGGACGTCAAACTGACCAAAGACGGTAAAATGGTTATCATGCACGATCCAACCGTCAACCGGACAACAAACGGAACCGGGGCGGTCGCCGAGTTGACGTTTGACGAAATCCGGAGTCTGGACGCCGGCGTTAAATTCGACCCGAAATTCGCCGGAACGAAAGTCCCGACGCTGGAAGAAGCGCTGGACTGCATTCCTAACAACATCTGGATTAACGTTCACTGCGCCGCCTCGAACGCCGCCATGCCCGCCGCCAAACTGATTGCGGAAAAAGGCAAACTCCATCAGGCGTTTCTGGCGACGTCGTTAAAAGCGGGATTGCAGGCGCGGGAAGCCGTCCCGGGAATTCAGATTTGCAACATGTCCCGATACCCCGACGTGTCCCGATACGCCAGAGAGACGATTGAAAACAAATGCCAGTTCATTCAGCTGACAATCCCCTGCTCCGCCGAGGACGCCAAAGCCATGCACGACGCCGGGGTGAAAATCAACTACTTCTACGCCAACACGCCGGAAGCGTTCAAAAAGCAGCGCAGCGAAGGCGTCGACTTCCCCCTGACAGACAAACTCGACATGATGTTGGAACTGTTCAGAAACGAGAAGTAAACCGAAGAAAGAAACAAGCGATTGTAATAATAAGGGGTTGATTATGAAAAAATATTTGTGTGTAATTGTAGTTCTTGCAATCGTAATTACAATCGCTTTGATTATAATTCAGAGTTGCTCATCGTCTGCCAGCGCTCCTGTTGCGTATGTTAAAACGCCCGGCGCTACGGCGGCTTTTGTCTATACTGCTGGGGTCGATCCTGAATGCAAAGTTCTAAATCCTGAAACTCGCGAATTGGAGCCGTTTGTCAATACGGGCGACGCTCCATATCCGATTCGTCATTACGTAGAAATCTATCCAAAAGAAATCTACTACGGCGATACGGTATACGTTGTTACAGCAGATGAGAATGTTTCCAGCGAAACTTTAAAATCAATTCAGGATGAAAGCAGAAATCACATTGCCATAAATTATTGTAAACTGATTTCTATCCCAGAAAACATAGAAGCATACGATTGGCTGCCGGAATATCAAACGACAGCTCGTAAAAAGCTTCGTACGTTCTATCGAGATTTGGCGCCGGGCGAGAAATGGCTTCAAAACCGTTATTTTATTGAATTTCCCCCCTTGGAAGATAAAGAAAAACCGTATTGGAAAGAACTGGAAAAAAGCATTCCACCAACAGGAGTCCGCATTCCTCTGCGCATTACAACAGGATTCGATTATATACAGCATAAAGGAGAGGGAATTATCGTAATTACAGACGTCGAAATTCTTGTTAAACCGCGTCCAGCGTCAGAAATGGCGCTGTTGGATAAATGGTATAACAATACGCCGGAAAAAACTTTTCCTAAAGTTGCTGGGAATCGTAAAGATCCGCATGAGACGGACTTGCGGGCAAGCTGGGCAAGCAGAATTAAGATTGGCTGGTTTAGTTACGATCCGTGGCTGTTTGTACGGTTGGGCAATCGTAAACCGTGCGATCCCAATAACCCGACAACTCTTAACGGCTGGCGGAAACTGGAAGCGTCTTTGACGCCTTCAACGATGCGCGACGAGGTTCGTTTAGTTCGGCTGCAGTTGGAATATTACTGCGCGAAACCGGGTGTAAAATCCGACCTCGCAAAACAGGAATTAGATCAATGGCTAAAGAGTTTGCCAACTCCCCAGCAGGCGGTGTACCTCTCGTTTCTTAAAAGCAAACAAAGTTCTTTTAAAAATCGCGCACCCCTCCTTGCTAAAAAGAATATGGAGCTTATTATCTATTTATCGCGATAAAGAGCGTTTGGGCGCGTTTTAACCTCCCCCGGCGGCAGCGCGACGAAGGAGACAATCGCGGCAAGATTTTATAGGCAGACCGCAAAGCGCTAAAACTTATCGTCCTCTGTTACAATTCAGTTCTCTTTGACGCATTTTAGCCACTGTTTGTACAACAGCCAATGTCCGGCGGTGGTGGGATGAACTCTGTCCCAAAGCCAGTATTCAGGCTTCGGAACGGACTGGAACGCCTCGCTGTACATCTGTTGAGTCGGTACGAAAACGGCGTTGTATTTCTTCGCCAGGTCGGCGGCGGCTTTCTGGAACGGCGCGTAACGTTTGAGCGTTTCTTCGTCCGCCCGAGTAAACGGCTCAATTATAACCAGCTTGACGTTGGGCAGCTTTTCAACCGTCTCTTTGAGAAGCGCGTCGTAACGCTGCGTATAATCTTCTACCGATACGCCGTGATAGAAATCGTTGCAGCCAACCATAATGCTCAGAACGTCCGGCTTGACGGCGATTGTATCTTTTTCCCAACGTTTTTGAAGTCGATCCACCATGTCGCCGGAAACGCCGCGATTGACAAACGTCCAGTTCTTTTTCGGATGGTTCGCGCCTAAATCGGACGCGATAAGGTACACGTACCCGTGCCCGTGAATGTGGTTCGGGTCTGCCGATCGTCCCCGGTTCCCGTCGGTAATGGAATCTCCCTGAAAGAGAATCACCGCGTTGTCCGGAAACAGATTTTCACAGCCCGGCTGATGAGCGAAGGAAAACGAACAGAGAAATAACGACAGGAGAATTGTGGGTAGTGGTTTCATCATTGGTTTGTTAGTTAGGAGTTGAATGAATTAGCAATTGTCAATTAGCAATTAG
>JAZUMX010000897.1:0-1628 GCA_045603865.1 Thermoguttaceae bacterium | reverse complement strand
GATAAACGCTTTGCAGCGCCGCAGGCTCTGGCTGCGGTTTTGGATCAGGACTGTTAAACAGTCCGTAGAGAATGTCTATTGCAATAAACAGAAACGCCAATCCGATAATAATATTGACCGCTCTGCCCATCTTTTGCAGCGTCGTTCTGACAGCGCGTTGAGAGATAAACAGCGCCAAAAGAGAAAAAATGACAATCGCGCCGATCAAGGAGCAAAGCGCGAAAAGAGCGCGGAGCGACAAACCAAACGATTCCGGAATGACGCTGGAAAAGAAGACAATAAACCAGATCATCGCCTTCGCGTTGAGCAGATTGACAAGCAATCCTGTTACAAACCCTCCGCGGCTGAGAATGGACTGCTCGTTTGCTTGATCGGAATTCTCGTCCATGTTGGCAATCGACTTGCTTCTCAGAGATTGGATTCCGAGATAGCCGATATACAGCCCGCCCAAAATGCGAATGATGGAAAACGCAAATGGGTATTGTTTAATCAGCCATGCTACGCCCAGAACGCTGTACGTGCAATGGAACAGCAGCCCGCAGCCGATTCCCAGCGCCGTTGCCAGCCCCGTTCTCAGACCGCGGTTCAAACTTGCTTGAACGACAGCCAAAAAGTCCGGCCCTGGCGTGATAACCGTCAGATAAAACAGCCCCAGTATCGACAGAAACTGAAATGTAACAGATGGAGGGGAGGCGGGAGCGGCTTGAGCAAACAGTATGACGGAATTCATTCTAATACAAAACAGCCGCCGGAAAAACCGACGGCTGAACGGAGTGAATCATGCGCTGAGAAACGAGCCGCGACCCGCGAAAAATGAAATCATCTCGCAACTCGCAACTCGCAACTCGTAACTAAAATTTAGTCCAGGCGATATTCGCCGCGATACTTCGGTTTGACCAGCAGTTCCATGGCTTCTTTGCCCTTCGGATTGTTGGTGATCTTCATGTTGGCAGCGTCCCACTGAACCAGTTCGCCCTTGACTTCTTTTTCCGGCGCGCCGTAGACGGCGAGGTTGCCCAAAAGAATCGTTTCGGTCAGCTTGCTGGCGTAAGTAATGAAGTTGGAGTGACCCGGCTTGGAATCGAAACCGCCCTTGATATGGTTGACCCATTCCTGGAAGTGTCCCGGAGACTGTTCCCATTCGAGGTCAGCAGGAATCTCGACCTTTTCTTTGGTGTCGGCTTTGAACAGCGAGAGTTGATCGCAGTAGTCGCCGCCGGCGAGCATGATGATCTTGGTTCCGAAAATGCAGGAGCCGGTGTTGGGCAGCTGAGCAAATCCTTCGAGCTTTTCAGCCGGCATCTTCTTTCCGCCGTCATACCAGAACGCCTTAACAGCTTTGCGTTCAGCGGTTTCCGGGAACTCGAATTCGATGATGCTCCACTGCGGCATGGTTTCATAATTGTGACCAGAGGTGGTGGCGACAACGGAGGATGGGTCTGCCAGCTTGCAGGCGGCGTACGGCATGTTGAACGTATGGCAAGCCATATCGCCCAGAGCGCCGGTGCCGAAGTCCCAGTAACCACGCCATGAGAACGGATGATAGCCGTCAGCGTAGGGTCGTTCCGGAGCAACGCCCAGCCAGTGTTCCCAATCCAGGAATTCCGGAACCGGTTTGGGAGCAGGAC
>JAZUMX010000896.1:0-6150 GCA_045603865.1 Thermoguttaceae bacterium | reverse complement strand
TCTGTAATGGCAATAAGAGACAAGCTTTTTTTGCTTGCCTCTTCTACGCACTCTTTTAAAGTGTTAAAGCCATGACCACTCATGAGAGTATGAATATGCAAGTCGGATGCTAGCATCACAGTACGCCACTTTCTTTTAATGTGATTATCGGCGAATCTTTTGATGCGTCAAGTGCAATCTGACAACCCAACGGCAAACATAAGTTATCTGGAACGTGACCAAAATCACAATCATAGATTATTGGAAAATCATAACCATTAAATGTCAGGCTGATGAAATCCAGTAATGAAACGTCCGGTTGTTCTTCTGGCGGTTGACATTCTGGCATCTTCCCAAAAACAACTCCTTTCAAACGATTAAAAATTCCAAGCAGATTCAAATGAGTCAGCTTTGAATCCAATGATGGATAACCTTCGGCAATGTCCTCAATGAACAAAATCGAATCCTCGAACAATTCCACAGGACAATATTTTGTTCCTGCAACATTTGTAATGGTAGAAATGTTTCCACCGATGATTTTACCTTCAGCATAACCGCTCTGGAAAACTTTCCATTCGGTTTTGCAAGGCAACTGTCCAAAGTCTCCCTGAAGGGTGGAAATCAAATTGTCATGAGTAAATGCTGTTGGCGTATCGTCAACGCCATAATTCCAAAGAACAAATGGACCGTGAAAAGGTACCATGTCTTCATTTTGAAGAGCCAACAACAACGCTGTAATATCGCTAATTCCAACAAATGGCTTGTAGTTTTGACGAATAAAATTAAAATCCAAATATGGAAGCGTCTTGTTCATGCAATTTCCGCCGCCTGCACACATGATCATATCCACTTCCGGATTAGCAAACATCTTATGCAAAGATTCAGCGATCTTGTCTGGCGAGTTTGAAAGGTAATAGTAGTTGCTGAAAAGCGTCTCACTTTCGATAACGCGACATCCCCTTTCCAGAAGGGCGTTTTTTCCTTGTTTATAAACATCCGGATTCCAAAGAGCTTCTGGAGCGGATAATGAAACAATTCCAATTGTTGGATGTGGATTAATACGTTTTCCTTTAATCATTATAAATCTCCTTTAACCAGTTTTAACCGATTAATACCAATTCCCAGACCTGCAGTTGGCTGGAGAATGCCTTTATGAACAAGTGAAATTAATTCAGCTTTTTCCATATCAAAAGTTGAACAATCTACAACGCGGTCTAATATGGTTATTGAATCTAAACAATCAATAAATGCGTGCGCTATTTCAACAGGACCATAATATGCTTCAAAACGTTGAATAAAAAAGGTATTTTCAATATTCTGAGCAGAATCAATTGTGCATTCAGGATAATTTTCTAAAAAATACAGCGTATTGGGTTCAGTCAAATATAATGGCTCAATAATCGAAATATATTCACTGACAATTTCGTATGGTTTTTTTGCTGATGAAATGTTATGATATTTATCTAATATCATCTTTATTAATGTATTTGTATTCGCGGATTCACAGCTGATGTTGAATTCATTACAAATAATATCAATCAAAGATATGTACTTAACAGCAACATCTCTCTTGGTTATACAATTAACGATATCTTTTGTAATATCCTTCATTTCTTCGAGAGAGCCATGCTGCGAGTATAACTCCATCATATAAAACTCTTGTTGATGCGTTAAATCTGGCGGGTCGGTTCGAAAACAAGGACCAATCTCAAATATTTTAGGCGTAGATTCTGAAACTTGTTTTCTTAATGGAGTTTCCATACAATCTCTTAAAAAAAAGATTGAACGATCTGTTGAATCATTCACATTAAATCTTGGATTAACCGTTGAATCAAATGTTCTAAGAATCGGTGAAACAGTTTCTTCGTATCCTCGATTTTTCAGGATGTTGCGAACGATGTTAGCAAATTGGGCGATTTGAATTGATTCGTTTGTGTTAAACATTTTATATTACCTTTCGTATTTGCTTAATGCCTATTTTGGAATCATCTGTGTAAATTGTCGAACTTTTCTTTCTAATGTTTCATCTGTCCATGGGGTCATAGATTTGTAATAATCAAATTGAGACCATTCTATTAAATCATGAGGAGGTTTAAATCCTTTTTGAATTGCCGTCTCATACATGGCTGTTCCAGGATATGGCGTATAAATATGAACTCTTGTTTCAGGTCTTGGATTCAAATCCCATAATTGACGAATAAAGTCAAATGTCTCGTCTTGTTCCAATGATGTTTCACCTGGAAAACCAACAATGAATGTATATGAACCTAAAATATTGTGTTTTGCAATGCATTGCGCTACTTCAAATATTTCTTCTTTGGTAATTAATTTATTAACAATTTCTTGTAATACACGATTACAACCAGATTCAATACCCATTAACAATCGTTTGCAACGGCTTATTGATAACTTTTTTAATAACGGTCTATCATTATGAATTGCAGTTAGTACATCTTTGGGATGAATCGATGCAGCCCAACTAATATTATACTTTATCAATTCATCAATCATTTTATCGCTTTCTGTAGGTTTTAAGAACCAGTCAGCGTCATAAAATTTAATACCGTTAACTCCATATTGATTAATTAGTAAATTAATGTCTCTGGCAAAGTATTCAAAAGGCAATTTAAAATATTTCTGCTTGTAATTTGTTTCATAACAAAAACGACATCTGTATGCACATCCTTGTGATGCAATGTAATTAATTGTACGATTGCCAATCGTTGAATCTGATTGAATATATTGATTAACGTCAATATCTGAAAAACGATATGGAGTCATCGTTTTTGCAGTTAAAACATTATCAGGTCCACATTCAATATGTCCATCAGCTTTATAAAAAATGCCTGGTATATCATTCAATGAATGATTATTATTCTCTAACGATTGGCATAAAAGCGGAAAGGAATTTTGTCCTGGACCTTTAAGCGTTATATCGACCAAAGGATGGGATAACGTTTCCTTTGCCAAAACATTAACATGCGGACCCCCAAAAACTATTTTTATTGAAGGATTATAACTCCGTACTAAAGATGCCAATTCAAGTGCATTGCAAATTTGACCGCCGCCGGTCATAATGCTGAAACCTACGCATAATATATTTTCACTGTTTTTAAGTAGTTTATCGAAATCTGATAGATTGTTCCGGTTTTCGTCAAAAATATGAATATTATACTTTTCCGTTGATAATGAACTTGCAATTGCCAGCAGAGAATAAGGCAGCCAACTGCACGGATAATTATCTTCAAAATTTACTTTCGGATAGACTAATATTACAGTGTATTTTGTCATAGCAATTTGTGAATATTGTCAATGAAATAAGCATTGTGATAAACATTTAAAGCCTGACGTATAACATCATCAATTTCTGATTCTGTTAAATTTAATAAAGATATGTTCGTATCCTTATTTAACAAACAAAATTGTAAAGAACAATCAGGAGTTAAACGTAATGCCATTAATGCATCATGACATGGGAAAAAAGAACAAGTCTTGCAAATATCGCCATACCAAGCTCCATTATCCGAATTTTTTACAATAATCCTTAAACCGGATTTTAACAAAAATTCATTCATTGGATGTCCTAATCCACCTTGATATACAATTTGTTCGTTTAAGGAGAGATTACGCAAATGATCTACGATTGGTTTCAGTGAAATATAAAGATTCCTAAGTTTTGAGTCTTTTTCTTCATTTTGGGAGGAAATATTTTCCTTATAATCATTCAAATCTTCAATTATGTCTAGCAATTTTAACTCTTTAATTTGATTGCTTTCACAAAAATCTATTATTGAGTCTATTTGATTATCATTGATATTTCTCATTACAACGGTATTAATTTTAACAGGCAATAATGAAGAACAATAAATAATTGCCTCGATAAATAACTTGAAATTATTTTTCCCTGTTACCTTTTGGTAAATATCATTATCAATCGCATCCAAGCTAAAATTTAAAACGTCAGTGCCAGCGTTCTTTAAGCTGTCTACTATTTGAACAATCTTTGGACTTCTGGTAATAACTTCAACCTTTGAAATACCAATTTGCTTTTTGCATATCTCTATAAAAGATGGCAAATCCGACCAAAAAATAGGATCTCCTCCGCTTATCTTAATTTCATTTCCGCCATATTTCTTATAAATACGACATACTTGTAAAGCTTTATCTTTTTCAATTTCTTTTTTTGTGTGGAATAATGTACTGGCTTCTCCTGAAGGGCGACAATAAATACAATGATTATTACAATAGCTAGTTGCTAGAATTCTAAGCTGTGGTAATTTTATATCAGTCATTTTATTAAACTACAGTGTGCAAATTATCAATCAAATAATAATTAGCATTTTAGTTGTTATACGTTCTTTTCAACAATAAAACTAAGTCTTATGTTACAATCTAAAGAACATAATCGTTTATTTAAAACTTTTGTTTAAGTTCAATTCATTGTTGTATTATACCCTAGATTCTTTCACAGTCAAGTGATTTGTAACCTCAAAAATCGAATTTTTAAATAATTCTTGTAAATTAAATAATACCAATATGTTAGAAAACAAATGATTTTGAGAAGAAAAATGCTTAAGATTAGAATGTTTATTTATGTATTATGTAAACTCGTTTGCTTGGCGATAAATTGTTTCGACGCTATTCATAACGTCACAGGACGTTCCGCTGGCAGACCGACTGTCTGACTACTTGGAGTGGGACACGAGGTTTTGTGTGTCAAGCGTTAGAGGACGGTAGACGATAGAGAACAGAAATTTTGTCAATTAAAGACGTCAACGGGCTATCCGACGACGTATTTTGACTGCGAAGGGGGAATTTCGCAGTCAAAACACGTTATTTCTCGCCGCTTTTTTTAGATATTTTCCGCGAAGGCTTTGAAGATCAGAGCCATGGAACGGCTGCCGGGATCAATAGATCCGATAGATTTTTCGCCGAGGCTTTTAGCGCGGCCGAATTTGGCTTGCATGGTTGCGGTGTTTTCCGAGCCAGCCCAGGCAGCGTCCGCCGCCTTTTTAACAACGACGTCGAGGTCGTCGCCCGCTGCCGCCGCTGCGTTTGCCGCTTCAATCGCCGGAACGAGCGTGTCGATGAGCGTTTTGTCTCCCGGCTGCGCCTGAGTGCGTTTCTGAACTTTCTTCAGACCCGCGGCGAACATAGCCGCCATCGCCGCGCCGTTAATAACGTTGTCAGCCGGCGCGCCGTCTTTCATGCCCATAAAAAAAGAGCCGAACAGAGGACCGGTCGATCCGCCGTCAATGCTCATGACGCCCCAGCCGGCGGCTTTGACGAAGTCCGCTATGTTCTCGCCCTGGTAGTCGTGAATCGCCGCTTCGATCGCTTCCATGGCGCGTGTAACGGCTACCCCGTGATCGCCGTCGCCGCAGACGCCGTCCAGCTTGCACAGTTCATCTTTGTTGGCGCGAATAATTTCGACCGCCGCCAGCAACATCTTTTTCAATTCCGTAAATCCGATTGTCTGAGTCATGAATTCTCCTTATGGAAAGGTGGGGAAACGATGATCATTTCTAACCGCTGGAGCGCCCTGACCGGATCTGAACCCCCGCCGGCGCCCCGCTTGAGTTTGCCGTCTATTGTACCCCAAAATTAAAATCAAGGAATAGGGGGGCTTGACAATTCTTTCAATACGATTATATTTAGAGCATAAAATATGTTCTGGGCGCGATATACCCAAAGACGCTCAACTTTACATGCGCCCCCATCGTCTAGTGGCCCACGACACAGGATTCTCAGTCCTGTTACAGGGGTTCGAATCCCCTTGGGGGTATTGTGACAAATCCGTAAGGCTTTATCAGATAAGGCTTTACGGATTTTTATTTTGGCGACAGGTTACCAGATATGCTACATTTTTCCGGGGATTGTTCAGCCGCGGAGTCTGGATGAAACGAGTCTATTGCGGCTGATCTTTGCCTTTATCCTGAGCGAATATGGACGGGCTAAGGCGGACGTCTTCAAGTTCTATCAGGTCGTCGTTATCGTCAAAGACGACGTCAACTTCCAGCGGAACGGGTTTGCAGGGCTTTCGGTCAACCTCGCCAAGATACGGAAACTCCCAGCGGGAATCGCCATATTCAAAACAGATCATCGGATCGCTGTCAGGCGTACATTCCAATGTCGCATCTAAAGTAATCTTTTTCATTTTTTGCCTCAATC
>JAZUMX010000895.1:0-4179 GCA_045603865.1 Thermoguttaceae bacterium | reverse complement strand
GACGCCGCACGTGCCGACGTTCAAGGGGACGTCTGACGGCTGGAAGAACGTTGAGTACGTTGTCGCCGTTCCGGAAGGATCGCAGTTTGTCGAGCTGATGCCGTACTTTCTTCAGGCGCAGTCCGGGACGATGGAATTTGCTGCGATTCAGGTCAGCGCGACCGATCAGGCGCCGCCGGAGAAGAAAGAACGTCCTCGCGTTCAGGCGAAGCCGTCAACCGTTCAGACGCCGCGCGATGTAACAGGGCTGTCAGAGCCGATTCGCGTTATGGGGAACCGGATTGTCAATCGACAGGGAAAAGAGGTTTGGCTGCAGGGCGTCTGCATAGACTCTTTGGAATGGAGCGCCGGCGGCGAGCATATTGAGCAAAGCGTTGCGGTTGCTCTGGACGACTGGAAGGCAAACGTCGTTCGGCTTCCGGTCAACGAGGAGTTCTGGTTCGGTCAGAACAAATGGCAAAACGACGGCGGAGAGAAGTACCGTCAGCTGGTTGATCGCGTCGTTGCGATGTGCGCTGAAAAGAAGGCGTATCTGGTTCTCGACCTGCACCGGTTCGGGACGCCGAAAGACGAACACCGAAAATTCTGGTCAGACGCCGCCGTTCGATACAAGAATCATCCCGCCGTTATTTTTGAGCTGTTTAACGGGCCGCACGACATCGATTGGGAAACGTGGCGCACGTCCATACAGTCGCTTCTCGACGCCGTTCGTCAAACCGGGGCGAACAACCCGGTTATTGTCGGCGGTTTGGACTGGAGCTATGATTTATCCGGCGTTGCCAGCGGCGAGTTCGTCCTGACCGATGCGAAACCCGGTCGAGGGATTATTTATTCGTCACATATTTACCCATGGAAGACGGGATGGCAGAAAGCGTTTATCGACGCATCGAAGAAATTCCCGATTTTTATCGGCGAGGTCGGAAACCTGCGTTCGTGGGACGATTTCAGCTTCATTCCCAAAAGCGCTCAGAACGAAGTCGTTGGAGTAGACAGCCCATGGCCGGCGGACATGCTGGGCGTGATTCAGCATTACCGGCTCAACTGGACGGCGTTTAGCTTTCACCCGAAATGCGGACCCAACGTCATTAAAGATTGGGATTATACGCCCACGGAGTTTTGGGGCGTATTCGTCAAACAGGCGTTGGCGGGGAAAGAGTTCAAGGCAAAGAGATTGCGGTAAGGAGTAAGTAGCTGCTAGCTTTTAGCTACTAGCTTTTAGCTTGACGTTTTGTAACTCTTAGCGATAACTTTAACGCTTGAAGCTAAATCATTAAGCTAGCGGCTAGAAGCTAGTAGCTAGCAGCTCTCTACTGCTCTTTACTCGTCTTTATTCGACAGCGTAACCTGAACGGATTTGGTCAGGTATTTCTTCGCGACGGCTTTGACCTGGTCAAGCGTAACGGCGTTGATGCGGTCGGCGGATCCCTTTTGGTATTCCGGACCAAAACCGAGAATGGTATCGACACCCGCCTGTGACGCCTGCTCGCCGGCGGTCGTGTTTTCCTGGGCTTCCATGGCGATAATCATCTCTTTGGTCTTCTCGAATTCTTCCTGAGTAATCGTTCCCGCCTTTGCCTTTTCGATGTTCTTGCGAATTCGCGCGACGACCTCGTCAACGGCGTCCGGGCGAGTTTGAGCGATAACGGTGAAGTATCCGGAGCTGATGCCAGCCATGCGGATTCCGTGAACGCTGTAGACCAGTCCTGCGCCGCGCAGTTCCGGGAACGTCCAGCCGCCGGGGTATCCGCAGCCGGTAATAATCCCATTGAGAACGTACATCGCGTTGTAATCTTCAACGTCGAGCATGGACGGGCATTCGTATCCGATGAGAATCATGGCAGTCGTCTTTTCCGTCTTGACGTGTTTGACGACCGATTCTTCAATCGTATTGGGCAGGTCGTAGGAAACGTCGGGGCGAGCGGTTTGCTTGAGATTGCCAAAAAGTTTTTTCGCCTGAGCGACGGCGTCTTCGGTGGAGATGTCTCCGAAAATCGCGACGACCATGCCGTCCGGCTGAACGTACGTCTGATGGTACTTTTTGACGTCGTCGAGCGTCAGGCTGGAAACAGACTCAATCGTTCCGCCGACGATGTGACTAAATGCGCTGGTCTTGGGCAGAGCGTTGAAGAACGCGTCGCGGGCTTCGGATCGCGGGTCGGCTTTCTTTCTCTGAAGAAGACCGATTGTCTGAACTTTCAGCTTGGCGAATTCGTCTTCCGGGAACGTCGGACGGAGGAAACATTCCGCCAGAATTGTCGACGCCTTGGGGAAATCCTCTTTGAGCGTCAGGATGCTGCCAGACGTTGTGTTGCGAGCGGACGTGCATCCAATTGTTCCGCCGATGAGGTCGAAGTACTCGGCAATTTGAGCGGCGTTCATGCCTTTGCAGCCCTTTTCAAACATGGAGGCGGACAGCAAACTCACGCCGGCGTTTTCGGGCGTTTCGACAACGGCTCCGCCTTTAACGTAGACCTGCATCGAAACCAGCGGCAGGTTGGGAATCTGCTTTGTCAAAACTATTACGCCGTTGTCCAGCGTCAGCTGTTTGATGGGAGAATTAACGGCGTCAGCCGCGCTTTGAGTCGCTTTTTGAGATTTTCCCAACGGGGTAATAACGACTTTATTGAATCGTTCCGGAACAAGGTATTTTCTGGCAACGCGCTGAACGTCCTGCGCCGTTACCTTTTTAATCTGTTCAACGTAGGTGTTGTCGAACAGCGGGTCGCCGGTGGCAATGTAGGACTGCGCCAAATTGTCCGCCTGCGCCTGAATTGTCTGAAGACCGAAAATCTGCTCAGCGACTTTCTGCTTTTTGGCTTTCTCGAGAAGTTCTTCCGGAATGAGAACGTCGCGCATTTTGTAGATGTCGGCAATGACCTGATCGACAACGGCGGGATAGTTCTCTTCCGTCAGAGACATCTGAACGGCAAACATGCCCGGCGCGTAGTTGGGGGTGGAGCTGGACGCGCCAATCGACAGCGCCAGAGGTTCATCCATGCAGTATTTTTTGACCAGCAGAGAACTGGCGCCTTCAGCCAGAACGTAGTCGAGAATGTCCAGCGGGTACATGTCGGGGGAATCGATGCTGACGGTCGGCCAGAAGACGGTAACGTCAAAAGTTGAGCCGTCCATTTCTCTAACCGCCATGCGCGGCGACACCTGCAAGGGTTCCTGCGGAACGACAATGTCGTTCATCTTTCCGCGCGGCGTTCCCTCGTAATTCTTGCGAACGCGTTCGAGAATTTCGTCTGTATTAACGTCTCCAACAACGACGAAAATCTGGTTGTTGGGAATGTAACGCTGTTTATAGAAAGAAATGATGTCTTCGTTGGAAGCGCGCTGTAAGACGTCCAAATACCCAATAACCGGCAGACGGGCGGGATGCTTTCGATAGTGGGTTTCAGAAATCATCTTCCACATAACCCGAGCGCGGCTGGCTTCGCCGTCTCGAAGCTCCTGCTGAACGACCTTCAGTTCCCGGTTGAATTCTTTGGGAACAAAGGCGATGTGCTGCATTTCGTCCGCGATGATGTCGACCGCTTTGTTGACGTCTTTGGACGGGCAGTCGATAAAGTACGCTGTTACGTTGATGGACGTAAAGGCGTTGGTAACGCCGCCCATGCGGTCAACCATATCTTCTGTTTCCGCCTCGGTTCGAGTTGCCGTAGATCCGCCGGAAACAACGTGTTCCAGAACGTGGCTCAAGCCGGCGCCCAGATGTCCGGTTTCGTTCATACTGCCGGTGTTTTTAACAAAGCAGCGAACCGTCGCGTTGGGGGCAGTGTGGTTTTCCTGAATGAGAATCGTCAAGCCGTTGGACAGTTTCGCCATCGTCAAACCGGGTTGGAGCGTTTCGCGGCTGAGAACTGTCAGAGGTTCAGTAGTTGGCGCAGAAGATGATGAAGTTGAATTCATAGCAGAAGGATTCGTGGAAAGTGGTGAAGTTTGAGCAAACGCGGCGCTGGACACAAACGTCGTCAACAAGCCGAGAGTCAGCAGGGCAAGCCGCGACGTCCAGGAGTTGGAAAGGAATTGAATGGACATGTTTTTCTCTTAAAGGGTTAAACTGAAACAATATAATTATTTGAACTACCTAATAATTATACACGAAAACGATATATATTGATACGTCAAAAAGCCCCTATTTGTTCTTTTTTATCTAAAATAGAGGGGAAAAGT
>JAZUMX010000894.1:0-1728 GCA_045603865.1 Thermoguttaceae bacterium | reverse complement strand
CGCGCCCATCCTCCGAAAGATTTTCGCCGATCGCGTCCAAAACGCCGTTGATCTTGTCTGCGATTTTTTCCCCCATTCTGCTTCCCTTTTCGGTCAAAACGAGGGGACTTCGGTATCGCTTTGCGCTTTTGGATTCGCAGGTCAGATACCCGTTGGCTTCCAGAAAATCAAGGGCGCGGGAGATGGTCGCCTTATCCTCCGCACAGCGTTCGCACAGCTCCGTCGCCGTCAGGGAATCCGCGGAATAAAGATAGTATAAGCAAGATACGTGAATACTGCGAAGCCCGTACCGCGCCATTTCCCGGTTTTTGATTTTTTTGATATTTCTGCTGATTCTGTTGATCAGAACCGTAAAGGTTTCAATGCGCTCCTTCATGGTTGACTCCTTTTTTGCTTGTTGAGATTTCAACAAGTTCCGCCTACAGTATAACACAAACCGGGGAAAATGTCAATAGGCGTCGGGGATTCGGCTCGTTTTTTGCCGTTTAAGGAGCTTTTGCAGGGGGCAGGGCGTTATCAGGTTCATATTTCTAAATTCTTTGGTTCATTTTTTCCATTTACTTTTTGATTTCGTTATGTTATAATGATATCATAAGAAGTGTGTTTTTTTCTTAAACTTCAAAAAACAAAAAAGGAGAGCGTTTTGATGAGAAAGAAACGATGGCTTTGTCTATCAATGTTCCTCGTAGTGACCCTGCTGGGAAGCGGTATTATCCCAAATATCTCCCAAATTATAGCGAAAGGCTCAGAGGTATTGACCATGGCACAGCAAAAACAAAGTGATTTTACTTACACCGAGGCGTTTGAAAACTACGACGCCACCGACGTCCGCTATCGGGCGCAGATCGACCTGAATTGGAAATTTATTCAGGACGATAATATCGACGCGTCGGCGAAGGATTACGACGATTCGGATTGGCGTCTTTTGAATCTGCCCCACGATTGGTCCATCGAAGGGGAATATTCCCAAGAGAATCCCTCCGGCGGCTCGGGCGGATATCTGCCCACCGGTATCGGCTGGTATCGGAAAACTCTGACCATCCCCGAGGAGTGGAGAGACGGTCGGCAGGTTTCCATCGCCTTTGACGGCGTATTCTGTAACAGCACCGTTTACGTGGACGGAGAAAAGGTCGGCGGTCTGGAATACGGCTGGCTTTCCTTCTCCTGTGATATTACCGAGCAGGTTCAGGGCAAGGAATCGGTCGTGATCGCCGTTAAGGTGGATAACTCGGTTCAGCCCGCTGCCCGCTGGTACACCGGCTCCGGAATTTACAGCCACGTGTGGATCGTTTCTACCGAAGACGTACACGTTGCGGAAAACGGGACCTACGTAACCACCCTTGGCGACGACGAAGGCGTTCCCACCGGGGAAATGAACCTGGAAACGCTGGTGAAGAACGACGGCAACGCGGACGTTGACGTAACCGTTCGCTCCACCGTTTATCGGAAATCCGACGACGGACAGGTGGCGCAGGTCACAAGCCCCGCCGTTACCGTTCCCGCCAACGGAGATTTCACCGTGACCCAGACGGCGCTGGTGGAAAATCCTGAATTCTGGAATACCGAAACCCCCAACCTTTATTACGTGAAGACCGAGATTTTGGTGGGCGACGCCGTTGCCGACGATTATCTCACCGAATTCGGCTTCCGCGTTATCACCTACGACGTGAACGGAATGTACCTCAACGGCGAGAACATCGAGCTGAAGGGCGTTTCCAATCACTGGGC
>JAZUMX010000893.1:0-2501 GCA_045603865.1 Thermoguttaceae bacterium | reverse complement strand
ATGAATAATTCCTTGATAAAAACAAAATATAATGAAAAAATGATAGTATATCATTTTTGAAAAAGTTGTCATCGGGTGTCTACTTTATGCTTGCACCTGACTGTCTACTTTTTGCTTGCACTTGACCTATTATTTATAGTAGAAAGACGATTACCCGTTTTGCCCCGGACGTTCCAGAGCAAATGTCGTTTATAACCGTTTACCAGTTTTACCCAACAGAAGGAGTAAAATAATGGCTAAATTTTCAAAACTGCATTTCATATCCACCTTGGCGATTCTTGTTATGGGGCTGTTTGTTTTGACAGCTACCGCCATGGCAGACGTTACTTTTTCTAATAATACTTTCACCGGAAGCGGCACATATTCAGAGGCTGTTGATAACGGTTCGACTAACCTGACGGCTAATCCTGATAATGATTCATCAATTACTTTTACGAACAACCTCAAAACAACCGGACAGTTTCAGCAAAACAGCCAGATTGTAAATATCGGAGAAAGTACAAATAATTCTTTTGGAACGCTTTTGGTAACCAACGGTTCTGTTAATAATGGACACATGCATATATATGGCGATGTCGAGGTAAGCAGTGACTTTATTGTTTGCAATAAATGGACCGCGATTGTTACGATTCATGATGGCGCCAATTTATCAGTTGCAGGTGTAGCATATCTTAATAATGCCAAAAATTCTCAAGGTATTGTATATCAACAGGGCGGTACAGTAACATTTACTACCACCGCCAATACAGTTCGATTCGGGCATTGGCGTAATGACGGCTACCGATCTACTTATAATTTACAAGGCGGAGAACTAAATATCCCCAATACAATTACGTACGTTGGCTGGGATGGTACAGGCGGTCTTAATATTAGCGGCGGCGTTGCGAATTTGAAAGGAGTTAGTATTACCAATAGTACTAATGGTAAAGGATTGCTCACATTAACAGGTGGAACGCTGAATGTCGGAAGCAACGGCGTAGGACGTAATTTAAGAGGTGCAGGAAGTCCAGGCGCAGCAACCGTCAATTTAGGGCAGGGAACAATCAACGCCTCTGAAAGTCATTCCTGGAGAAATGGCATGACAATCACTTTAACCGGTCGTTCTGCTGCTGATACAGCTGAAGTTCCGGGCGGCGTTACTACGTTTAATGCAGGCAAAGGAAAAACGATTACCATTAGCGACGCAATGGGCGGCGTCGGCGCTTTAACCAAAACCGGTGCAGGAACGCTGACGCTTTCTGGCAATAATACATATACCGGTACAACGACGATTAAAGAAGGCGTTATTATTGCTAACGGGGCAAACAGCTCAACCGGTCGTCTGGGGACGGGAGCTGTTATTATCGAAAAAGACGCTAAGTTAGAATGTCAAAAGCACAATCAGTTGGGGTATGGAACGCCGAATAACATTACCATTCGCGGTACGTTTAAACCAGACGATTATACTCATGTAAAGGATATTATTCTGGAAGACGGTTTAATTGATACGGAATATACGATTACCAGCAGTGGTACGGGGTTAGATTTTGGTTCTCGAACAGCCGAAGTTAAATCAACAGGATTTTCGACGATTAAATCCCGTATGAATATTAATAATAATGCAACTGTAACGATTAATGTGGAATCAGATGAATTAACAATTGATGGCGTTATTAAGGGCGCTGGCGGATTTACCAAAACCGGCGCGGGGACGCTGACGCTTTCCGGCGCTAATACGTATACCGGAGAAACAACTGTTTCCGCCGGCGTTCTGGAATTAACCGGTAACGCTGTTGTTGCTAACGGTTTGACGACTGTTGGAGCAAACGGAACGTTGGTATACAATCTGGCAGAAGGTCAAACGAAAAAGTTGGAGTTTAAAGACTCTATCAAGCTTGCTGCCAGTACAGGCAACGTTTATAAGACCGGCGACGGAACGCTTCAGCTTTACGCCGCAGCAGAAAATATGATTGACGCCTCCAAGTTTATCGTTTCCTCCGGTCGTCTGGATATGAAAGAGTATTTCACAGGAACGCTGGAAATTGGTAACTCTCTTGGCGATGACAATTATTCCACCGCAACGTTCTCGCCGGGCAATTCAGTTGGTTCATTAGAAATTACAGGCGATTTTACGCTCAATCCGGGTTCGACGCTGTTGTTGGAATTCGACGAATCGGGCGCAGATTCCCTTATTGTTTCGGGAACGACAGAGTTTGCTCAAGGGTCGTTTATTACTCTGGCGTTAGCAGAAGGCGCTTCCCCGTTGCCGAATCAGCAGGTTAGCTTCCAACTTTCACCCGATATAGATTCATTTGATAACGCGACGCTTTCGTATCCGTCGTATCTTGTTGGTATGAACTACGACCCAACGACAGGCGTTCTTTCCGCTAAGGTAGACGCCAACGCTGTACCGGAACCGTCGACGTGGGCGCTGCTGGCGCTTGGCGTTGTCGTATTATTCCTGCGTAAACGAAAATAATAGGCGAGCCACGGGTGTAAACCCGTGGGCGTGAGCAAAGCGA
>JAZUMX010000892.1:0-4214 GCA_045603865.1 Thermoguttaceae bacterium | reverse complement strand
GTATTGCGCTTGGCGCCATGGTCGAGTTTACCAACAGAGAAGTTCTTTCCGACGCCTTCAATGAACGTCGGATAGTCGAATAGCAAAGGGGGAACCGCCATGAGTATGGGAATGCGGTTTTCTCCGCGTCAGGAATTACGGCAGACTCAAAAGCTGGCTCCACGGCTCATCGCGTCGATGGAAATGCTTCAGCTGCCGATTCTTGCGCTGCAGGAACGCATTGACCAGGAACTCATGGAAAACCCGGCGCTGGAAGACGCCAACATGTCCGACGACGACTATTACGACGAGGAAGACGATTCTAATAATACAAGCGACGTTCGCGGCGCCGATTCCGAGGACGCTTCTTTCGGCGATAAATCAGAAGACAACGGCTCCGACGATTTCAAGGCGGACGATTACGATTCCTTTGACTCTGCCAACGAGACGGACGATTTCCAGTCGTCGTCACAGGCGGAGGACGATTTCTATCAGGACATCTCCCCGTATGAATGGTCTTCCGGCAACGCGGAGGACGCGGCGGAACGTTACAACAATCTTATGGCGAATCTGGCGGCGCCGTCTGAAACGCTCAAAGAGCATTTACTGGCGCAGCTGCCGTGGTTTGACTTGTCGGCGGAGCAAAGAGAACGCTGCGAGAGAATAATTGCCGCTCTCAACGAACGCGGTTTTCTCGGGTCGTATAAAGATATCGTCGACGGTAAAGAGCAGACGGTTCCGTTTACCATGGAAACACTCTTTCCGGATTTGGACGAGAAGTCAATCGACAAGGCGTACGACGCTCTGAAAGTCATTCAGCAGATGGACCCAGCCGGCGTCGGCGCGCGCGATTTGCGAGAATGCTTGCTGTTACAAATTAAACCGGATACGCCGGACGCAGAGCAGTTAAAGTTTCTCATTGGACGTCATTTGCTGGACTTGGAGCAGAACCGTTTGCCGCAAATCTGCAAGGCGATGGGTATCGACATGACCCAGCTGCAAACGCTTTTGCGTCACATGAGAACGCTGACGACCAATCCCGGGTCGGAGTTTCAGGAAGACCGCGCCGACGTGATTATTCCCGATTTGTTCGTCGTCCCGAAAGAGGGCGGCGGGTACGAAGTTCGGCTCGACGAGTCGGAAACGCCGCGCCTGCGAGTCAGTTCGCTGTACCGGAATCTGGAAAACAGCCCCAAGGCGACAAAAGAGGAAAAAGAGTACATTCGCAGCAAAATCGGCTCGGCTCAATGGTTTATCGAGGCAATTGAGCAGCGAAAGCAGACGATTCTGGCGGTCAGTCAGGCGGTTGTCGACTACCAGCAGGATTTCTTCGACAAGGGACCGGAATACATTCGCCCGCTTGTCATGCAGCAGATTGCCGACAAGCTCGATATAGACGTTTCGACCGTCAGCCGCGCCGTTAAAGACAAATGGATGCAGACGCCACGCGGGATTGTCGAGTTGAGAAAGCTCTTTGGCGGCGGGACGACGTCGCCAGCGGCGGTTTCCAATGCGGAACCGTTCGGTGGAACCGGTCAGACGGCGGACGACGGCGTTGCGTACGCGGTTATCCGTTCCAAAATCAAAGAGATGGTCGACGCAGAAAACAAGTCCTCGCCGTTGTCGGACGACGCCATCGCGGATACGCTGCAAAAGCAGGGCTTCGACATCGCCCGACGAACGGTCGCCAAGTACCGTCAGGAACTCAACATTCCCAGCTCCCGACAGCGGAAATCCTGGGTTGCGGTTAAATAATATTCGGAGAATTGAAAATGAATACTCGTTACAAAATACGTTTGACTGTTTTATCGTTAGCGGCGCTTGCGCTCTCCGCCTGTCTGTTTGCTTTCTGCATGCAAAAGACGTCTGCGGACGAAGCGGCGGCGGAACCGTTTGAACCTCTCCCGGCGGGAAAGACGCTGGTAACGCCGCCCAACGAGTCTGTCTTGCTCGGATCGCAGATTGGGATGATCGTTCGCGGTCAGTTTGACGAACTGTATCTTGACGACGAGGAAATCTCATTTAGCAAACACGTTCAGAGCAAAGCAGCCAGCTTTGCCGTGCTCAACGTATCGCCGGGGCGTCATTACGTTTACATGTCGGCTAACGACGGGCGGGAAGAGGAATTCGAGTTCGTCGTCGCCGTCAACGAAAAAGAGCACAACGGCCCCCGGTCGTGGAAACGGTTCTATCAGCATCAGTTTGAACACGTCGCCAACCCGTGCGCCAAATGCCATCAGGTTCGCAAAGACGGAGACAAAGTCGAAGTCGGGCATTGGAAATCCGTCCAGAAATCCTGCGCCAAATGCCACGTTGAGCAGAAACGCGTCAAGCTGGAAGGATTTCATCAAGACCTTAAATCCAAGGGCTGGGACGACTTCAACTGGATTGAATCCTGCACCGACTGTCATTACGTCCACCAGGGCGAAACCCGCATGCTTCTTCGCGAAAAACGAATCGAATGCAAGTGATATTGGCTTATCTGCTAACAGCGCCTTAAAAGTTGCGAGTAGCGAGTTGCGAGATGATTTTAAGAAGCGCATGCGTTGCTCGTTCGCTGCGCGGTTCTATGTGGGCGACACACCCGCAAACAGTCTCAACCGTATCCAATTGCAGAAAGAATTTGCGTCCATCCGAATCTAATCGTCAATATACTCAAATATATCAATATATATTGAATAATAAAATTTTGAAGAAAATTTTCTATCTTTTCCTTGAAAGGGAATTGCAATTTTATTAATAAGAGTATATTATATATAATACATAGAGGGGTAGGCGCCGGATTCTGCGTTAGGGTTACGGCGAAAGACACGTATTTAGAATTAACCCGTTTACCTTTTCAGTTATCAACTATGCCATTTGAATTTATGTCAACGCCCGGTGGAACAGGCAGTTCCGGGTTCAATGCAACGAACGGCTCAGGAAATGCGACCGCTAATTTGTCTGATATTGCATCGTCTCTGGATAAAATTAACGGTTTGATGGACGAAGCGAAAAAGCAGCTTACCAATCATCTTTTACAGGAGGAGAAAAAAGCGTCGTCGGCGCCTGCGGAATCAGCGACAGTTGATTTGTCTCCGCTGAAAACAATGCTTCAGTCTGTTTTGACGCGTCTTGACGAGATGGGATCCAAGTTGGGACAGAATGCCGGTTCTGCCGGCGCCGTCGCGTCAAATCCCAACGCCGCCGCCAAACAGGACGTTGCAGATGCGGTTACTAATATTTCAGGTTTGTTTGACGCTCAGAATCATAATCTTCAAATTGCGTTTAACGCATTGGACAGCAAAATTACCGATGCGGTCAATTATCTGGTTGCCAATTTGAAAGGCGCAGTTTCCGCTCAGTCTGGCACAGCAGCTCCTGCAGTAGAAATCCCCAAACCCGCGCCTGCTCCTCAGCCTGAACCGCAGCCGGCTCCGCAGCAGCACGCTCCTGTTATTCAAACGGTTGTTAACAAGGTTACCGGCGGCATTTCCCGCGATCAGCTGATGAAGATTATTCTCGGTCAGGAACTGTGCGCCAACGGCTCTTTGAGCGTATATCGTGACGAGCTGTTAGACGGGTTCCTTCGCGGCGACCGCGCTTCTGCCGGGCTTATCGGCGCAATGATTGAATTCCAGTCGTCAACGCCGGAACGCATGCCGCGTCTGTTACAGGACATTGGCGAAGCGTACTATCGATGGCATCCCAAACGCGGTCAGGGAGCGGATCCGTTTGAACGCGCGCTGGCTCATAACGTTTGCGCCTTGTGCGAAGCGAACGGAATCAAAAATACAATTGAACTGGTCGAAACCGGTCAGCGCTTTGATTCCGGGCGTCACAATTCCAACTCTCGCGGCGTCGAAATTACAGAAGTCAAAGGCTGGGTCGTTTTGCGAGACAACGGAAAGGTTTACACCCGCGCCGCTGTTGAAGTTCAGTAACAGAATTGAAACGTTTATCGTCAATTATTAACTTTGATTTTATCCCATAAATAATAATTGGTAACCTGTTACAAATAATTCAGAACAGGTTCCATTTTGGTTAGTTTTTCGTGAATTGTAATTAAAGATGAATCAATATCAGTGTACGCGTTGTGGTTTTCAGGTTCAAAATATGAGCGCGCCGATGATGTGTCCCAACTGTCGGGCGTCGGGAATCGGAATCTTCCGTCAGGTCGGCGGACAGCCGGGTTACGGACAGCCGCAGGGCGGATTTAATCAGTACGGTCAGCAGCCTCAAGGCGGGTACGGTCA
>JAZUMX010000891.1:0-11387 GCA_045603865.1 Thermoguttaceae bacterium | reverse complement strand
GGTTGACGGAATCCGGGTACATCGGAATCACCGCGCCTGCCTTCACGAACCACGGCGTCTCCTCCACCGTGTAGCCGCGCGTCAGCTTGCGCCCGCCCTCCACAATCTCGCCGCGCGAGACATCGTACCACGCGCCCTTCGGCAGCCAAACCTCCACCTCCGCCTCCTTCGTTACAGGATCGACAGGCTTCGTGACGGGCGCTACGAGGATGTCGTCGCCAAACATGTACTGGTTGATCGCCTCGTATGCGGCATCCTCCTCCGGCCAGTCATAGTACATCGGACGGCACAGGCACACGCCCGTGTCGTACGCCTGCCGCGCGGCGGTGTAGATGTAGGGCGCAAGGCGATAGCGCAGGCGGTACGTCTCGCGCAGGATGAAGAAGTGGTCGGCGTACTTCCACGGACGGCGCTCAGCCAGGGAGTCCTTGGACGGATGGGTGCGGAAGATGGGCGTGAACACGCCGCATTGCATCCAGCGCGTGAACAGCTCGCCGTTTTCCTCTCGCTTGAACTGGGGACGGTTGTGTCCGCCGAGATCGTGCCCCCAGTAGCCGTAGCCCACGTTCGAGGCAGTGGCGGTGAACCACGGAATCGCCTCAAGCATCCGCCACGAGCTTTCTCCGTCGCCGGAAAAGCCGATCTGGTAGCGGTGCGAGCCGAGTCCTCCCCAGCGGTGGTAGATGATCGGACGCTTCACGCCGCCGTCCCGCAACCGCGTCGCATCGTGCGTGGCGAAGAGGTGGTTGAGCCAGAAGGTGTTGCTCAACGTCGGCTTGCCCTTCGACATCAGCCACTGCTGCCAGTCGAGCCAGAAGCAGTCCACGCCCAGCGCCTCCAGCGGTTCGATGATATCCTTGAAATAGACTTCCGCCCAGCGCTCCTCGTCGCCTCTGAACGGGATGATGCCCTTGGCCTTCCAGCCGTAGTCCTTCGCGAAGCGGGGAAAGACGTCCTCGCAGTCCGGGATGCCGCACGCGGGGTGCATGTTGAGCGGCGCGTGCAGTCCCTCGTCATGCAGGAAGCGGAACATCCCCGCGGGATCTGGAAAGTAGCGTTTGTTCCACGTGTAGCCGCCCCAGCCCCACAACTGACCGCCAAGCGGCTGGACCATGTCGGGACGCTCCGCAATGTCCCAGTTCTCGTGCCAGTACATCTCGATCACGCACACGTCCACCGGGATGCCGACGGAATTCATCTCGCGCACGGCTTGGCGATAGTCGGACTCTGTGTCGTTCCAGAACCGGCTCCACCAGTAGCCAAACGCCCACCTCGGCGGCAGCGGGATGCGCCCAGCCACTTTTACGTAGTCGCCAAGACATCCCTTGTAGTCATGCCCGTATGCGAACACCGTCAAGTCTTGGTACGCGTCCTTCTCGCGCCGCGGACGCTCCTCCACCCATTCCTTCCAGTAGTCGCCGCCCTTCACGAAAAGCGGCTTGTTCGAATCATCTACAACTGTTACACCGCGCCGTGACAAGATACCCTTCTCCATGCGCGGAAGAAGGTCCTTGATGCTGCTGCGTCCGTCGATGGTGCGCATCGTGCCAAGCAGGTTCTCCTTGTCCTCTTCAAGCGCAGCCACGCCGTTCACCGTCAGGTTCTCGGCGGAGAACGGGCCGCCCTTCCACTCCACGCGCATCCTCTCCGTCTCGATCACCGCGCCGTCGCCCTTGCGCGTGAACGTATGCTTGACCGGCGGCATCGCGCGATTGATAAAGGTGAGGCTCGGACGATCCTCGAACGAACCGTCCTCGCTCCATTCGCAGCGGATCATGCGGTCCGTGAGAAGCGTAAAGCGCGCCTTGCCGACGATCTGAGTGTTGCCGACCATCACCGCACACGATGCGGCGCAGACGGCCTCGGAGCCTTCCACTTCCGCGCCCGCCTTGCCGGAGAAGGCAAGCGCGCCCGTTCCCGCGTTGACGAACGCCTTGCGCGAGACAGTATCCCACAACACGCCCTCGCCGCCTCTTCTTGCGGGAACGAGATTAATTATCGCCTTGCCATTCGCATCGTCAAGACGTACTGAATACCACTTCGCGTGACAGTAGCGCTGCGAAAGTCCGCGATTGCAGTCATCATTCCACGAACAGCCGAGCAGAATCGTCCCGGCGTCTGTATGGGAGCCGATCGAATCCGACGCCAGGTCGCTCATCACGGTCTTGCCGTCAAGCATGGCTGTGCGATTCGCAAGCGCGATGACGTGCGGCGCTTTGAGGTCGCCGATCGAGAACATGAGGTCAGGCGTCTTGCCATCCGCCTTCAGCGACTCGCCGCGATAGCGCATGTAGAACTGCCCGTCGGCGCCGTTCGCCTTGCGTCCGATGGTGAAATCGTCAGTCGGCAGGCTGCCGATCAGCGATGCCCAAGCATTACCATCCGCCTTCTGATAGTCGTTAGGAGAATACTGGAACTTGATCGAAAGTCCATGTACATCCGTCGACTTGATGCCGGTGTCAATGTACTGGTTCTTCCCCACATACACCCATCCGCCCTCTTCGAGAAGTTGTACCTTGCCCGTCGCGAGAACGCGGAAAGAGCGCCCCTCGGGAATGCCCGCGCGATTGAACTCGTAAACAGAATCCGCAGAAGGAATCGTCCCCGAATACTGAACGCGGTTGGCGGCGGGCCATGCGTTCAGGTCGGTTCCCCTGTCTGCGGAATCCCAGACAAGGTACAGACCTGGAGCGCCGTCAAGCGCGCGGGACGAATCCGGGACATTGATCGCAGTCTGCGCAAGGGAAACTTCGAGCGCCGGAACCCCCGCCTGCGCTGCCAGTTGCGCAAAGAGCGCCACTGCAGCGCCGATCATCAGTAGTTTTCTCATTTTAGCGTTTCCTTTCGAAGTATGCCCTTTCGCGCGGGTTATAGTTTAACGTGGAAATGTGAAAATGTTGCCAAGGGAGGTCATGCGCGAAAGCGCCACGCGCATTCCTGCGCGCGTTTTGCGCGATTTTACTGTACACGTACGCAAACATGACGCTATTATACACTATTTGGCGCTTCGCAGTCAAGGGGGTAAGGTACGTTCTTCAGGGTTTAACAGGCGCTGTCGTACCTATTTCACAAAAAATCAGAAAAATGTCAGAAAAATTTTAAATGTTACACCATTTTCTTATTATTTGGCGCAAAGAAGCGGACGAAGACACCAGCGAACCAGCGGGACGGAGGGAATTTCAACGCTCTTAAGATTTTTGGAGGCTTTCGTTTTCTCTTGACAACGCAACCGTCAAGCATGACTCCGAGGGCGGAGTCCATCCGGGGGAGGTTTTCGGCTTCGTCGTTTGGGTATGAACGCTTCTCGACGGTTTGCTTCGCAACGTTCGCTTCGCTCACACCCACGGGTTAACACCCGTGGCTCGCCGAGAATTCGAAATAAAAAAGCCCTTGTTTCCAAGGGCTTGAGAGAGGTTCCGAGCGGAGTCGAACCGCTAAATCACGGATTTGCAATCCGTTGCCTTAGCCATTTGGCTACGGAACCTTAAATGTTTTTAACGCGTGTAGTTTACCAAATTTCCCGCGTTTGTCAAAGGGGGGCGCTGAGTTTTTTATTCATTTTCAGCGATTTCCTTTTGATGATTATCTTTTCGGCAATCGGGCGCGGCGTCTTGAATTAATTTTCATTTTTTCGGACGTTTTCTCGTCTGTTGATTCAAAAATCGTCTGCGCCCGATTCCTTTCGATTTACGCGTTCGGGGCGTCCGGTTCTTTGGCGTCCAAAACCTTCTGCGGGACGGTATGCGCCAGCGTGTACATGCACTCAACCAAAATCCACAGCTGAATGCAAACGATTGCCAATCCCATCGCGAAAAGCACGTGGTTGTTGGTAATCGGACCGCAGACAGACGTTCCCGGCGTGGTAATCCAGTTAATCATATTGAGGATCATTGCCCAAAACGGGAGAATGGTCATCATAATCAGCGGAATAACTATGAAAAAACAGGGTTTGCCGCTTCGTTTGACGAAAATCAGGATCATCGACAGCGTCAGCGAGGCAAGGATCTGGTTCGTTGCGCCGAAGACCGGCCAGAGCATCATGCCGATTGCGCCCTGCCCTGTTGGAGACGGCATACACGCCAGGGCAGCGCCGAAGAAGACGACGATGCACGTTGCGAGGTACATGTTTTTCACGCCCAGTTCCTGAATGAGGTATCGCTGAAGTCGGGTGGCTGAGTCGAGAGTAGTCGCAGCAAAGCTGGCGACCAGAACTGCCATCATGGTCATGGCGTAGGATAGCGGAATCCCAACGGCTTCCAGGAACCGCCCTCCGCCTTCGATGAATCGCGGAACCGCTTTGTTTTGAATCTCGGTTAAGGAGACGTTGTAGCTTTTGAGCCAATTAGCGCGCAGGGCTCTGGCTTGCGAATCTGCCGGAGCCTGTTCCGCAGTAGCGTTCTCGGCGGCAACAGCGGCTTCAGCGTTGTCAGCGGCGACGGCGGCTGGAGCGGGTTTGGCTTCTTCTTTTCCAATCACGGCAACGCCGGCGGTGCAGGCGAGAATAACGATAATCGCCAAAACGCCTTCCAAGAGCATGCTGCCGTATCCGATGGGCAATGCGTCGGTTTCTTTATTAATTTGTTTGGACGTCGTGCCGCTGGCGACCATGGCGTGGAATCCGCTAATGGCGCCGCAAGCGATCGTAATAAACAGCCAAGGGAGAATCGGCTGAGCGGTTTTGATAATCGGGTCCTCTGCGGTGATGCCGTCTGCCGCCAGCGATTCTACGCTGACAACGGCGGGCGTCGCCTGAACGAGGTCGGTTTTGCCCAGGAAAGAAATGACAACCATTCCGATTATCAGAGCCGCCAATGCGACGTACAGCTGGCAGGAGTTGATAAAGTCTCGCGGCTGGAGCAGCAGCCAGACGGGCAGCGTCGACGCGCAGAAGCAGTACGCTAAAAGGATATACGTCCAGATTTTGTGCGGGTCGCCCCAGCTTTCCGGAAGACTGACAGGGTATTTGATTCCCAGCCAAATCAGGAAGTACAGAATAACGACTCCAACCAGGGCGGGAATGACGATGTTGCCTTTGAGCTTATAGTTGACGTATCCGATAATCATCGCCAGCGGGAGGCTTCCCCAGACGCAAATAACGGATTGTGGCGTCTTGATAAATACGCCTGCGGTAATCGTACAGAACACGGCGACAATCAGCGTCAGGGTAAAGCAGAGCAACAGCAGGAACAGGATTCTCACGCGGGTGGACACCAGCGACTTGGCGATGTCAGCGATGCTTTTGCCGTCGTGCCGCATGGAGATGACGAGGGTGGAGAAGTCGTGAACCGCGCCGATAAAAATCGAGCCGAAGACAACCCAGAGCAGCGCGGGCAGCCAGCCCCAGAATACCGCGATGGCGGGACCGACAATCGGACCGGTGCCGGCAATGGTTGTGAAGTGGTGTCCCATTAAAACGCACGCGCGCGTTGGAGCGTAGTCGACATCGTCCTGAAGAGTATGGGAGGGCGTATCCCTTTTATTGTCCAGACAATAAATCTTTTTGGCGAGCCATTTTCCGTACAGGTTGTACGCGAGAATATAGCCGAAAAACGCAGCAATCGCTACAAAGAGCGTTGACATTGCAAATCCTCCTGATTAGGGTGTAGGGAATGGGGAATAGGGAGTAGGGAGCCATTAGCTTCCAGCTTCTAGCTAAAAGCTAACGGCTAATAGCTAAAAACTAATTCTGTTATATTTTACTCTTTTTTTCGTTTACGTATAGAGGGATTAAAAGAATTTTCGACGCCCTTTTCAAAAATTTTTAATTGTGTATAATTATAGTGTTTAGTTTTAAGTGGTTAGTGTTAAGAACGCAAAGCGTTTTTCTCAATACCCACTTAATACCAACTACTCACCACTTATCACTTACCACTAACAACTCATATTTTAAAATGAAAACCGACAAAATACAGTTTGGCGATATTACGATTGACCTTAAAACCGGCTTGACAGACGAGCAGGCAGCTCAACAGCGGAAACGCTTCGGTTCAAACCTGCTTACGCCGCCGCGGAGAACTCCATGGTGGAAGCAGCTGCTGGAGAAGTTCAAAGACCCGACAATTATCATTCTTTTGGCGTCTGCTTTTATTTCTCTTTTGATGACGGCGATTGAAAAATACGTACTGGGAAATGCAGACGTTCAATTTACGGAATCAATTGGCATTTTCTTTGCGGTGTTTCTGGCAATTACCGTAGGGTATTTCAGCGAACGCAAGTCAGAAGGCGAGTTTGACGCTCTGAACAAAGTTAAAGACGACATTCCCGTCAAGGTTTTGCGAAACGGTCAGATTACGACAACGCACATCGGATCAATCGTTGCCGGCGACCTGATTGTTCTGGATATGGGCGATAAAGTCCCGGCAGACGGCATTTTGTTGGACAGCATGGGGGTTTTAATCGACCAGTCTTTACTGACCGGCGAATCGGCTCCGGTTCGGAAATTGTCGGGTTTGCTTCCAGTGTCCGCAGACGGCGCAGCAGAAATTGACTTCGATTCTTTTATGAAGTCGAACGAGTCAAGCTGTCTGTACCGCGGTACGATGGTCAACGACGGTCATGGAGTGATGTTAGCGGTTAAAGTCGGCGATTCCACTCAGATGGGAAAGATTGCCGCGAATCTGGCGGACGACGAGTCAAAGTCTGTTACACCGCTGGTGGAAAAGCTGTCGCGTCTTGCCAAACAAATCAGTATTCTGGGCGTTTCCGGGGCGTTGGCGATTTTTACCTGCATGTCGCTTCTGGCGCTGGCTCGAAACAACGTTGCACAAAATTTTGTTCTTAACACGGAATTCGAATGGGTTCTGATGGGGATATCCGTAGTATTGGGCTACTTGATAATGCGATTCGTCCTTCGTCCATTTTTTGCGTCAATGGACATGAATCTCGATAACGGTTTTGCTCAGTTTTTGGCGTTAATTCCCATGGCAGTGGCGTCCTTCGCCATCGGAGTAAGCATTTGGGGATTTTTAAATGGCTTTTTCATGTATACCGCCAAGTTTATGCTGGGTTCTGTTGGAATAACCATGCTGGGAACGTGCGGCAGTTCTATTGTCGTCTCGTTAGCTCTGCTTCAACAGATTCTGACGGCTTTGGTTGTGGCGGTTACGATTATTGTCGTTGCCGTCCCAGAAGGGCTGCCGATGATGGTAACGGTTTCTCTGGCGATGAACATGCTCAAAATGGCGCGTCAGAATTGCCTGGTCAGAAAGCTGGTGGCGTCTGAAACGATTGGCTGCGCGACGGTTATCTGTTCCGACAAGACGGGTACGCTGACTCAAAACAAAATGCAGCCGGTCTGGTTCTGGGCGAACGGTCAGTCGTATTCCTCTGGCGATTTATCCCAATTAACAACAGCGCCCATTTGGGGAGAATTGGTCAACTCCGTTTGCGTCAACAGCGAAGCCAACCTGGAACGGTTTACGGATTCTGACGGGAAAACAACGGTTCGCCGAATTGGAAATCCAACGGAATGCGCGCTTTTGGCATTTTTCGACGAGATGGGAACGGATTATTTTGCTCTCAGATCGTCTGCCAATCGCGTTGGCGAACTGGGACACAATTCCGAACGCAAGATGAGCATGGTTGTAGTCAAAGAAGACTCGTCGAACGGTCTGGGCTCCCCCGCTCTGATTTGTCACATCAAAGGCGCGCCGGAACGGATTCTGGAAAAATGTTCGTTCGTCCGCATAAACGGCTCCGACGTCCCGATTGACTCGTACAAATCTCAAATCGAAAACGAGCTTGCTGCGGCGTCAAATCGCGCTTTGCGCGTGTTGGCGATTGCTTTTAAAAAGACTTCTGGCGCGTGTTTTAATCCTGATAATCTGGAAGTCTGCTTGAATTGCCCCGGATACGTTTTGCTGGGATTGACGGGAATTGAAGACCCGGTTCGTCCAGAGGTTCCGCAGGCAGTTGAGCGTTGTCAGAAGGCAGGCGTAAGCGTCAAAATGATTACCGGCGACGCCAAGCCGACAGCTATCGCGATTGCCAAACAGTGCGGAATTCTGTCGCAGGATTACACGGAAAACACTCCAGATGGAGAACTCGTTTTGACGACCGAAGAATTAGCCGCTGTTGGAGACGATCAGCTTCCAGACGTCTCACAGCGTTTGCGAGTTCTTTCCCGATCCACGCCGATGGACAAACTGCGTCTGGTTAAGGCTCTGCATTATCAGGGCGAGGTCGTTGGCATGACCGGCGACGGAACCAACGACGCGCCGGCTCTGAAGTTCGCGGACGTCGGGCTTTCGATGGGCGTTTCCGGCACCGAAGTCGCAAAAGAGGCGTCGGACATTGTACTGGTGGACGACAACTTCAAAAGCATTGTTACCGGAATCTGGTGGGGAAGAACGCTTTATCAGAACATTCAGCGTTTTTTACAGTTCCAGCTGTCGGTGAACTTTGTCGCTCTGACTTGCGCCTTTATTGGACCGCTTGTTGGCGTTTCCCTCCCGCTGACGGTAACTCAATTGTTGTGGATTAACATAATTATGGATACGTTTGCGGCAATCGCCTACAGTACCGACCCGCCGCGCGAATTCTCCATGCACAGAAAGCCCGTCTCGCGCCAGGCGCATATTATCATGCCCTCGATGTGGTTTTCGATTCTCTGCAACAGCGCGTTTCAGGTTGCCATGCTTGGCTGCGTCCTGTATTTTGGCTGGTTCCTGGAGCCGGGCGAGCAGAAATTCGAGTTCGGCTGCGATTTAACTGATTCGAAAGTGGTTGCAGAGAACCTTAAAGCTTTGACGGTCTTCTTTACGACGTTTGTCATGTTCCAGTTCTGGCACAAATTCAACTGCCGCGCGCTGTTCCATAACGAGAACCCATTTACGCTGCTGAGGAAAAACCGTCTGTTTATCGGCGTGATTCTTGTGATTACCGTAGTTCAGATTGTTATGGTTCAGCTTAGCGATTATTACGGCATTGGACAGATATTCAGAACGGCGCCCCTGTCGCTGCGTCAATGGCTGGAGATTACCGGATTTACCGCGTCAATCCTGCCTGTTGCCTGGCTTGTGCATCAGTTGGCGTTCTGGTTCGGGGCGGAAAGATAACGGGCGCTATAAAGAATAAAGTTACTGTTGCGATTCAGAACGCATAGTTTTTTCGCAAATCGTTGGACAAGGCGGCGTCAAGCCGCCGCAGTCCCCGAACGTAATTCCGCATTACGAATTACGCATTAGAGTATGTCTTCTTCCTCGTCGGATTCGTCTGACATTTCGCCGGAGTTTCCGTAGAGACTGGGATGAGCGCCCAGCGACGTCTTTCCAGGAATGACCATTTCCTGAATGGCGGTTTTCATGTAGTACATTCCAATAAACAGCAGGCTGATGGGGACGAAAACCATCGTCATTCCGAATGTCAGGCAGGACAGGACTATTACAACGCCTGCGCTGGACGCTAAGACGCCCAGGTAAGTCGCCTTCTTTTCGTATGTGATTTTGTGAGAAACGTCCAAAGCCTCTGAAACGCCCAGGTCTTTATCGATAATCAACCAGAAAGCCAGTCCCCAGTTGAGAATGATGATTAAAAACGCGCCAATTCCTATTACCGCGGCGGCAATGGCGACGGCGGCTGGCGTTTGCATGAAAACGTAATAGAACCAGCCCAGGTCGTTTTCTAACGTTGCTTGATCTCCCCCGTTTGAAGCGCTCCAGATGTAAAATCCGTAGCCAACAGCGGCGGGAATTGTCAGCGGGATTAAATGAATCCAGAAAACGATAAAGTTTCTAAATAATCCAATAGCGCCGGAGAACATCAGCGATGTCGACGTTTTTCCCTGTCTGATGAGCGAGATAACGTACAATCTCTGCCCGTTGATTATCCAAACGAATCCAATGGAACTGACGAAAAAGATAACCGCAAAAATCGCCATTCTCAAATTGACGGAAGTCGTTAGCTGAGACAGGGCGAAATAAGCTGCCAGAGCGCCAATCACCAACCCTCCCATTAAAAAGCCGAAGGTGATAACAGCCGAGAGCATTGTTCCAACATGGGCGAGTAAAATGGTAAGCGCGTCGTACATCATGCTGGAATAAACCGGCATGCGGCGGTCGGCTTCGACAACTTGCCCTGGCAGCTCGTAGGGATACATGTTTTTCCCTGTCTTTTTTACTTGTGTTTTACGTTTTTGAGCGCTTGGCTCGGTATTTCCTCCCAAGGTGTAATCTTTATATAACCCCACCGATTGAATGCGCTCGCCATGGGATTCCGATTCCGGCTTTGGATTTGCTGCGTTTGCTTCCTCTTCTTCCCGCTTCTGTTCCAAATGTTTTTGGAATCGTTCCTGATCAAAATGATCCGAGGATTTATCGTCTTCATCGTCAGACTTGTTTTTTGACGACTTGAATGGCGGGTCTAAATCAGGGGTCCACAGGAAAAATCGCTGACAATTAGGGCATAGAACGTCTGTTTGACGGTCTGGAACGTCAACAAGGGAATCACAATGTGGACAATGGGATTGCATAGTTTATAAACTTATGGCAGGCGGCAGGTTAAGTTGAAAGACTGTTAAATAAAACGTCGACAAATCAGCCTTTCAAATTATTGCTATATTTCTACTTATATACAATTTTCGATATTTTAGCGTCAAGACTTCAATTTTTCAATAGCAATAATTATTTGTTTATCGTATTTTTTTCAAATTTGTTCTAAATCAACTTGTAAACTCATTTTAGACGGAATAATTTAACAATGGATTTGAGCAGAATTCCAGGGGTTCCGTCCTTGGATTCGTTTCGGAGGGTTTGGTAGGGGGCGTTGAGGATTTTGTTTATCAGTCGCTCAACCGTCTGTTCAACCGCTTGTTTATCCTCTTCTGTTAAATTGGGGCGTTTGTTGAACAGGCGTTTGAGCTCTGCGGCGGTGATTGATTCCCAGTCGTTCCGGAGACGGGATAAAATCGGGGCGGACTGTCGATGAGCCAAATCCTGGAAAAAACTGTCGGTTTCCTGCTTGATAATCGCGTACGCCTTTGGGAGCTGACGTTCCCGCGCCTTGCGATTCTGTTCGCAGGTCTGTTCCAGGTCGTCGATGGTGAACAGGTAAACGTCCGGGAATTTTTCGATTGCCGGGTCGATATTGCGCGGAACGCCGAGGTCGAGTATAAACAGCGGACCGCGGCGGCGTCTTGAATACAGGGATTGGAACGTCTTGGCGGTGAGAATCGGTTCCGTCGCGCCGACGGCGGCGATAATCAGGTCTGCAGCAAGGATTTGCGATTCCAGCTGCGACCAGTCCACGGCGGTTCCGCCCTTCTTCTGAGCCAGTTCCTGAGCCTTCTCGAATGTTCGGTTGACAACCTGAATTCGGTTTGCGCCGTCCTCGATGAGGTATTCCAGCGTCTCTTCCGCCATCTGCCCTGCTCCGATGACCAGCGTCGTTTT
>JAZUMX010000890.1:0-2366 GCA_045603865.1 Thermoguttaceae bacterium | reverse complement strand
GGCTACGATCCGACTTAGTAGGATTTATATATGTGCTTTAGTCTTATCATGGAATAACCTCCTTAACCGCTGAATCCGCCGAATCCACCGAATCCGCCCATGCCGCCCATGCCTTCTGGACGTCCGCCCATTTCAGGCTTGCCTTCGCCGGGCTTTGCTTCGCCGGACTTTGCTTCTGCGTTGGGCTTTTCTCCCATAGCTCCAGGCATACCGCCGGGACGTCCGCCCATGCCGCCAGGACCGCCCATGCCGGGTCGACCGCCGCGCATGCCTTTGCCCATTCCGCCGCCGGGTCCGCCCGCCATTCCAGCTGGGGGCGAGAGAACAAGCTGATACGCGCCGAGGTAGTTTTCGGCGGTGTCGCGCTTTTGAGCGGAGAGTTGGTCAAAGCCGCCAATAATCCAGACGGACATGCAGGACGTCGCGATAATCGCCAGCAGAGCCAACGCCAGGCGAACGCGATGGACGCACGCCTCGCGAAAAATCAGTTTACAAAACAGTCGCATGGCAGTCTCCCCTTAGTTGTTGGCGGATTCATTTTCAATCTTGCCGTCTTTGAGCGTAATAACGCGATCCGCAAAGGCGGCGACTTCGTTTTCGTGCGTTACAACAAGGAGAGTTCGCCCCTGGTCTTTACACAGTTCTTTAAGAATCTGGCACAGCTTCATCGAGTTGGCAGAGTCCAAGTTTCCCGTTGGCTCGTCGGCAAGGAGAATATCCGTAGGCGACATCAGCGCTCGCGCGACGGCAACTCGCTGCTGCTCTCCGCCGGACAGCGCGTCTGGACGATGGGAGCGTCTGTCCGCGATTTCCAAACGAGTCAGGAGCATTTCCAGACGGTCTTTGTCGATGTCTTTCTTTCCTCCGGCGATAAGCGGCAAAAGGATGTTCTCTTCCGCCGTCAGCGTCGGAATGAGGTTGAACGCCTGAAAGATCAAGCCGATTTTTTCCCGACGAAACCGGGTCAAAGCGGCGTCTGACATCGCGCTGACAGAGTTCCCGTCAATGGAAATGGTTCCGTCGTCGAATCGGGTCAATCCCGCCAGAACGTGTAACAGAGTCGATTTTCCCGACCCGCTTTTGCCCATAATGGCAACGTGTTCTCCCTTTTCAATTTGAAGGGAAACGCCGTTGAGCGCGTGAACTTCCGACGCGCCGGTTTTATACGTTTTGTAAACGTTTTCAATCGTGATGAATGACATGATAAAGTTGCGAGTTGCGAGTTGCGAGAGGATGAAAGGCGGTAATGGAGTTCACCAACGGCGAACGGAATTACGCATTCGCCGTTAGGCGAACATGAAGAAGGGGGCAACTTTGTTGGTTCGCCTTCGGCGAACTGCGAAACTCCGCTCCTGTTAGTCGCTTCGTTACCGCCTTCCATTAAGTTTATTTCTTCGTCATGGCCAACGCTTTGATAGCGTAGGCGGTGGCGAGGTTCTGATCGTTTTCCATCCAGCGGTTGGAATCGCCGTTTTTCCAGGATCCGTCCGGCTGCTGACGGGCGATGATTTCAGACGCCAGTTCAGCGCGCCAGTTGTGGGCTTTGCCGTTGGCGTCGGTGAACGAATCCTGTCCCAGCAGGTTCATTGTCTTTCCAAACGTGTTGAAGTAATAGTAAACGCCCGCCTGCTGCTGCATCGGGTTTTCCTGTACAGTGTAGTACTTTTTAATCCAGTCCATAGCCGCCTTGTAACGGACGTCGTTGGTATCCATGTTAGCGTAGATGAAGCTCTTCAATCCCGTATAGGACATGGAGCCGTAAGAGCGCATGCCGCCGTTTTCCATGTTGCCGTCGCCAACGCAGACGTAGAAGAATCCTCCGTCCGGGTTCTTGTCAGCAAACTTGGTTGTGTTGTGCGGGGACTCGCAGTTCTGGCAGCGGGAAACGAAAACCATCGCCTTTTGAATGGCAGGGTCGTCCGCCTTCGCGCCCAACGATTTTAAGGCGTCCAGGAAAAAGCCGGTGTTGGACAGGTCAGCGCGCCCCATCGTGCCGTAGCCGCTGCCGCCGTAGTTGAGGTTGTCGGCAGAATAGCCATTCTCTTCGTTGTACTGGGTTGACCGGATAAACGTTTCCGCCCGCTTGAGAATGTTGTTGTATCGACCGTCGACGTTCGCCTTGACGAACGTGTCGATGGCGATGCAGGACTCGTACGTGATGAGCATCATGTCGGGATTGTAGATTCCGCCGTCAGGCTGAACGAACCCTTCCAGATACTTTAATCCCTTGGCGACAGCGGGATCGTCGGGCGACAAGCCCGCGTCCAACATCGCTCCTGTTACGAACGCAGAAATGCCAATTCCCATGAACTTGCTGAACGAGCCGTCCGCGCCCTGCCCTTTGGTTTTGAGATACTCGACGCCCT
>JAZUMX010000889.1:0-3589 GCA_045603865.1 Thermoguttaceae bacterium | reverse complement strand
CGACTTTGTCCCGATCGGATTTCTGGAACAGCCGCGCTGCGACGGCGGTTGCGGCTTTTTGCGCCCGCTGTGTTAGTTCCGTATCGAATTCATAGACGGACGACTTCAAGCAGTCCTTTTTCAAAACGGATTCGTTGATTCGACAATACTGTTCTGTAACAGGCTCGTCGGTCGTATCCCCGCCGAGCAAAGCCGACATGGACTCCAGAACGCTGACGTCGGAAATCAGCCCGGCGCAGCGATAGTATCGCGCCCAGCGGGAAATCGGGTCTGTCCATTCCCGATCAATTGCGTTCTGCAAAAACGCATACTTGTATTCGTCAACGGAAAAGTCCGTGTCGTCGCCGGAATAGCTGGTTCGAGTGAAATACTCTTTTAATGGCGTGTAGGCGCCCAAAACGGAACCATAATGATTTTGAGAAATCATCGGCGACAGACACGAGGAAAAGAAATACTCCGCCATGGGATTAGACAACCCGTCAAGCGGCCCGGGCTGATGGAGTGTAACAGAACCCAAAGCGTAATCGTTTTGCGCCTGATTGGCGACGAATTCCGGAATCTTGAACAGCTCGCTGTTATTTTCGACGTCAAAGGGCTTTTGAGCGTAGGCGGAGACGGTTCTGCCGTCCAGCCCCGCCCATTGAATTCGGCATTTGTCAGACTTCGGAAGTCGTGAACCGTCAAAGACGCTGAACATAACTCCCTTGATTCCCAATCGTGACAGTATGCTCGGCAGAAGCGGCGTCAGACCGTTGGTTACGCGTCCAAAGTATTCCAGCTTCTCTCCGACGTTTGCTTTGTATCGATACAGCGCGTCGTAAAGGCGGTCGAGAATTCCCTCCAGCGTCATCATCGGCAACGGCGATTCTGTATACTCGCCGCTAAAGAGCGCCGTCTTCCCGGAATGAATCAGATTCAACAAGCGCTCAAACGAATCCGGACGCTGCGTCTTGTAGGCGTCAATAAGCCGTCCGGACATGAACAGCGTCGGCGAAACTTTCGATTCCAGCGTCGTATCGTCCGACATGCGGTCAAGCATAATATCGAGCAAATCAAACTGCTTGACGCTGCTGACGATGCAGTAATCGCACAGGTCGTTTTGAGTGGGGAAGTAACACTCCTTGCTCTGCAAAACGTGATCGACGATGGACTGCAGCGACTCGTTGACTTTGCTCTCGTCTCCCTGTTTCCACGCCTGAGCCGCCTCCTGAAAATACCGGATGAGTAACATCGTATCCGTATAGGAACTGTACTGCAGCCGGCGCATGACCATTTCGGATACGAAGTATGTAAAAGCGACAGAGTAGAACGGGCTTTTGTCAAGAGGGCGAGAATCCGCAAGGGAGTTATTGTCGTTTTCGTCACTTGCAGCCTGCTCGTTGTTCTCTGCCAACTGCGTCAGTTTTTCTCGAACAATCCCAATGAGTTCGTCCAGCGACTCCCCGCCGAACTCGACGACTTCGCACCCGTTGCAGCGACATTCGTCCAGCCAGGCGTAGTCCGCCCCATAGACAAAATTGGGCATGAGAATCAGCGCGTTTTGCGGATGTTCTTCGGGCGTGTAACCGGGAACCCATTGCGGAACCGTGTCCTGAAGGAGCAGGTTTTCCGGGTCAAACGCCGCCATCCACGCCGACACGATGCTCGGACCATCGGATTCGTTATCGCAAAGCGTAAAATCATTCAGGTCGTAACACGGCAGAATCAGGTATACGGAACTCATGGCAATTAGCAATTTTCAATTAGCAATTTTCAATTAGCAATTTTCAATTACGCACGCGTCTCAATTAAATCGTCTAATACTTTGTGGATTTACAGGGGGCTAACAGGGGAGATTCGGAAGTATTAACCGGTTCCCATTCAACGCGATAAAACGCGCCCTCCTCTTTTGTAGAAAAATCGGAATCAAGAATTTTCACAGGTTTCTTTGAAGGTCTTCCTTCTTCTTTGAGAAATTCCACTCCAACGGCAATTCGGACTTCGTCCAGCTCGTCCATTTTGAACGGCTTTTCCTCTCCTTCGTAACAGACGCCAATCAAAGACGCCGTTCTTTTTTGAGGGTCGTTTTGGATTGACCATTGAATAGGTCGCCCTTCAAATCGGCTTTCAGGACATATATGGACAATCGCTCGCACTTTTCCGGCGGAAAACTCAAATCGATTGTCGTCCAGCTGCTTGACAACGCATTCACTTATCCCGTTTAATTCATAAACGATTTTAAAAGATTTCACTCGAAACGTTCGATCTTTCGGTCTGTCTTGTCCCGGCTGAAGCGAACCACGGTCGTAAAGCATGTTATACGCTGTTAAAAACCGTCTGCCGTCCTGACGCGTACGTCCCGCCGCGCTGGCAAAATCGCGACCGTTATGCAAAAAGCGCTGTTTGAAACAAACCGGATCCCCGTTGGAATCCTTCCAGTACGCGATAACGCCTCGAGCCTGAAACCAAAACGTATAGTACGACGCCGTTCCCAAACTCAATTCCTTATCCATATACGTCGTTCCCGTCATACGGAAATTTGGTCGAGCGTTGTTATAGTTTTCCGTAAACTGAACTGGCTGATCAAATGAACGCTTGAAATAAGCGGCGTATTCTTCTGGAAAGGGGATCGGATTTACGCCCGGCTCATGATCAACTCTGCCGTCATGTCTGCCGTCTTGAGACCAAAGCCCGGCGCGATATAAAAGACGAAACCAGTCAGCGCGATATAAAAAATCGTGATACGCTCTGGAAAACGGTCCAGACCACTGTCTTGTTACAGGATGATAGTGTATCGCAATCATTCGCCAGACTTCGTTAAGCATGTACTGAGCCATCTCGCGGAACTGCTCGTCTTTGACGTACTGCAGCGCCCGTTCCAGTTCAACCAGAACGACCATCGTATAGGTTGGGGAATTGTATTCTGTAAACCCGCCAATCTCTTTATAGGAATTGACGTTTCGCTCCATTCTCATTCGAGCGTATTCCAAATACTCCGGCTTGCCCAGCAGTTCCCCGCCGGCAGCGCAGACGACCGCGCCCATATAGGCGATGTTGGTATAATTGGGCTTGACGTCGCGCTTTTGAATGCACGCGCACGCCCGGTCTAAAGACGCCTTTGCCTCGTCGACGACGTCGGGCGGAAGCCGGTCAGAGTAATTCGTCAGAATCGAAATCAGCATCGCCCCGAGGAAGTCCGCCCAGTTGTAATCAATAGCCAACATCTCGTCAAACGGTTCTTCAATATACCATGGCCAGACGCCATACGTCTTACTGTTGGGGTCGGAATCCTGATACTTGATGACGTTTCGCAGAACTCGAGCGGCTTCCGCCTGACTTTCCTTGTCTTCTTTAGAAACAAGGCGAAGCGCGTACGTCATCGCTGCGCGGGTTGACCGGACTCTCGTCCCATGTTCAAAATGGGAAATGTACCCTGTCGGGGCGTTGTGCTTTCCCCACGGAAACCCTGTTTCCGGGTCAATTTCCTGAGCGTTCGCGCTGACACAAGCCAGCAGCGCGGCGATTAAAACGGTTAAACAACAGGAGGACGGAGCGATTTTCATGGCGGGAATGGGGTTGGGGAGGGAATAGGGAGTGGGGAATAGGGAAT
>JAZUMX010000888.1:0-4580 GCA_045603865.1 Thermoguttaceae bacterium | reverse complement strand
CCCCAAGCCGATCGGCGTCATGGCGGCAAACGACGTCCGAGGGCGTCAGGTTATCGCCGCCTGTCAGGACTTCAACGTCCGCGTTCCGGAAGACGTTGCCGTTATCGGAGTAGACAACGACACGCTGATGTGCCAGATGTGCACCCCGCCGATGTCGTCAGTCGCCCTGGACGCGGAAACCGGCGGGTACGAAGCCGCCCGAATCCTCGACGGACTCATGTCCGGAACGATTACAGAAAAACAGCAGTACCTGGTCGCGCCGCTGCACGTTGTCAGCCGGCAGTCGACAGAACGATTCGACATTCCAGACCCTGTCGTTGCGGAAGCCTTGCGATTAATCTGGATCAACCCGGGTCAGCCGATTAACATCGGCGAGCTGGCAAACGAAATTTGCGTGTCGCGGCGGCGGCTGGAAGTCCAGTTCAAAGCCATCCGCGGACGCACGGTATTAGACGAAATCAGCCTCGCCCGGCTTCATCACGTCAAACAACTCATCAAAGAAACGGATATGAGAGTCAAAGAAATTGCGGAATCCTGCGGTTTCGCAACGGAAGGATACCTCAGCCGATTTTTCCATAAACAAACCGGAATGACGATTAGTCAGTTCCGGAAAAAGAGCTGCTAGCTTCTAGCTATTAGCTATTAGCTTGTGCAATTGTAGTTCAAACCGTTACGGTTAGAATCTCAAATCAACAAGCTAGCGGATAGAAGCTAACAGCTAGCAACTAACTATCCCAACCCTTTAACCCATTCAACCCATTAATTGCCATGAACTTTATCCCCCTTGCCGCTACAAACGCGTTGACGACACTCGACTGGTGCGTAGTCGCCGGTTACTTTTTGCTTCTTTTTGGACTTGCGTGGTGGATCATTCTCAAATCCCGCAACACAGCCAAAGACTACTTCCTGGCGGGAAACTCGCTTAGCTGGTTTATCGTCGGCGCGTCCATTTTCGCCTCGAACATCGGGTCGGAACACCTTGTCGGTCTTGCCGGTTCCGGCTGTACGGACGGCGTCAAGATGGCGCACTTTGAACTCCACGCCTGGTGTTTGCTTGTTCTGGCGTGGGTGTTTATCCCCTTCTTCATAAGAAGTAAAGTTTATACGATGCCGGAATTTCTGGAAAAACGATTCTCCTCCGGCTCGCGCTGGTTCCTGTCGCTGATTTCGCTTGTAGCGTACGTTGTAACAAAAATCGCAGTCGGCATTTTCGCCGGGGGCGTTGTCTTTTCCGTACTGCTGCCGGAATTCAATCTGTTCGGTTTGGACAGTTTCTGGGTCGGCTCAATTCTGGTTATCGTCTTGACGGGGCTTTACACAGCTTTGGGCGGCATGCGCGCCGTTGCATATACAGAAGCTTTGCAAACGTTGATTCTGGTTCTCGGCTCGGTTTTTGTAACGCTCTTTGGCATCAATGAGCTAGGCAAATACTCGGTTAACGAAAACGGTACAATTGTCAAAAACGAAGAACGCGGTTCATTTTTTGCTGGATGTAAAAACCTCCGAACCGTATGCGACAACGAAAAAGAAGGTCGCGACATGTTCAACCTCTGGATGTCAATCAAGCCGGAAAACGTCGATAAGCTGGCCTGGAAACCCGTTATCGAACGCGAATACGACAAAGACGGCAAAGAAACCGGTCAGATTAAAGCCCAGGCGTGGTACTTCAAAGACAGAACGCAGGGGTCGTTCTACCCGTGGATCGGGATGCTGCTGTGCGCTCCGATTGTCGGTTTGTGGTACTGGTGTACAGACCAGTACATCGTTCAGCGCGCCCTCGCCGCCAAAAACGAAACGGAAGCCCGACGAGGCAGCATCTTCGCCGCGTTCCTCAAACTGCTGCCCGTATTCATCTTTATTATTCCCGGCATGGTCTGCTTCGCGCTGGCGTATCATGAAGCCCATAAACAAATTGCCCAAACAGGAGAAGTTATTGTCGATGAAGAGGCGGAAATTGTCGATCTGACCGACATTGTCAACGTTACCTTCTCCAAGAAACCGGAAGTCGATTCGATGGGTAACGTTTACGTTAAAGCAGACATCAAAGACTGCCAGGGCGCATTCCCGCTGATGGTTCGCGAAGTTCTTCCAGTTGGTCTGCGAGGTCTTGTCGTCGCCGGTCTGCTTTCCGCTTTGATGAGTTCTCTGGCAGGCGTGTTTAACGCCTCGGCTACGCTCTTTACAATGGACTTTTACCACCGCTTTGACCAGAACGCGTCCGAATCGAAACTCGTCTGGATCGGTCGCGCCGCCACCGCTGTGATGGTTCTCATCGGCTTGGCGTGGATTCCGATTATTCAGGGAAAACACGGTCTGTACGACTACCTGCAATCGGTTCAGGGCTACCTGGCGCCGCCGATTTTCGCCGTCTTCCTGCTGGGCGTGTTCATGAAACGAATGAACGCCAAAGGCGCGTTGACCGCATTGATTCTCGGCTTCGGTTTGGGCTTGCTCCGCCTGGGCGTCGACACGTTCGCCACGCTGGGAAGCAATTTCTCCGAAGGCTCGTTCTGCTGGTTTATCAATTACGTTTACTTCCAGTACTACAGTCTGTTCATTTTCGTCGCGTGCATCGTCTCGATGATAGCCGTCTCGTACGCAACCGCCGCTCCGGACTACGAGAAGATTCAGGGTCTGTCGTTCGGCTCAACGACAGCGGAAGGACGTGCCGAAAGCCGCGCCAGCTGGTCCTGGTTCGACGTCATCGCCTCCTGTGTTGTTATGCTCTGCATTATCTCCGCGTATATTTACTTTGCGGGTTAATTTGAATGCGAAATTCGTAATGCGTAATGCGTAATTTGACAATTATGTATTACGCATTGCGTTTTATTGTCCCCTCTTTTTTTAGTTTTTTGGGTAATTATCCTTCTAATAAATTAAAATTTTGGTATAATGTGAGTAGTTGGACTATACTAACAAGTGTAATATGCTTGTTTGTCTACACAATCCTGAAAACAAAACTCTGCTTTGAGTTTTATCGTTCCATTCACCATTTATCCAAAGGAGACGTTATGAAAAAGACTTTTGTAATTTCATGTCTGGCTTTGATTGCATTGCTTTTCACATGCTCTGACGCTTTTGCTAAAGAGAAAACCAGTGACGAAGCCGCAGTTCGAGCGTGTATCGCGAAGAATCTTAAAGCAACTCAGAATGAAGATATCGACGCTTTTTTTCAAACCTTTAAAACAGCCAACGAACAGGAAAAGAAACAGACCGAAGCCGCTCTTAAAATTGTGTTTGAGAGATACGATCTCTCTGTTACGCTTGATTCTTATAAACTGATTTCGATTGACGGCGACGCCGCTGTTGTTGAAATTAAAATGACAACCAAAAAGATTCGAGGACCAGAGTTTAAAGACAATCAAATTAAACAGAGGAACAACCTTAAGAAAATTGACGGTAAATGGTACATTGTCAGTTCCGAAATTCTCAGCGTTAATCTTCTCAACGAAGAAGAAACCGCTGATGAAAACAAAAAAGTCGCTGTTGACCCAGATGAAGAAGCTGCGATTCGAGCGTGTGTCGAGAAAAATATCCAGGCTACTCAAGACGAAGACTTTGACGCTTTTTGGGAAACCTGTAAACCCGCCAGCGTACAAATAAAGAAGCAGACTGAAGCTGTTATGAAATTATTGTTTGAGACATACGACCTCTCTTACAAACTCGATTCTTTTAAACTGACTTCTTATGATGGCGACAGCGCAACGGTTGAAATTGTGTTGACAACCAAAAAAATTCGCGGTCCAGAATTCAAAAATAATCAATCCAAATCTGAACACTATCTTAAGAAAATTGACGGTAAATGGTACATTGATAATTCAAAAGCATTAAACATCAAATACCTTGATTAATCCGCCGATTTCGGTTAAAACTATCCAACCTGTAAAAATAGATAAGCTATTTCGATTTCAATATTTACAAAAAAGCGAGAAGCGGTGTTTTTGCCGCTTCTCGCATATAGTCCGTGGAGAAAAATAAGCCGGGTTCTGTCAGTTTGAAGTCCGGTCTGAACGCGAGGTTCATCGAAATGGACTTCAAACTGCAACGCTCATTTATCTACGCTTTCCGTTTCCGTAAGCTCTAGCGACCCACCCGAGAGAGGTTTTCCGCAAGCGGAAAACGCCGGCCGAGCCAACCTGTCTCTCTGTTTGGTCTTGCTTCCAGCGGGGCTTGCCTAGCCAGACCCGTCGCCGAGTCTGCGGTGCGCTCTTACCGCGCCGTTTCACCCTTACCCGCCGATTATAAAGCGATTGCTGGTAAGGCAATCAATCGACAGGCGGTTTGCTTTCTGTTGCGCTTTCCCTCGTCTTACGACGGGCGGACGTTATCCGCCGCTGCGCTCTGTGAAGCCCGGACTTTCCTCCCGCGCGACTTTGCGCCGCGCCGACGAGCGTCTATTTCTCCGTGGAAATAAAAAAATTAGCTCCAAGCTAAAGACTTACAGCTGGGAGCTAAAAACTGGCGGGGACAGGATTCGAACCTGCGGCCTCGAGGTTATGAGCCTCGCGAGCTACCGGGCTGCTCCACCCCGCGATAATGGGAGTTAGCAATGATTATACGTAAGAACCTTACTAATTGTT
>JAZUMX010000887.1:0-2874 GCA_045603865.1 Thermoguttaceae bacterium | reverse complement strand
CGCCCGGCGTCAAAGACACAAAATGGACAAAAGGCGCCGACGTCGACGCGATTATGCTCTATCTGGATTCCCTGGATATGTTCGGACACCGTCATGGGTTCTCCGTCAACGTAGACGAATATTACAACGCAGTCAAATTCTACGACGAAAAAATCGGGAAAATTCTCGACGCCATCAAGAGCCGTCCCAACTTCGCAAACGAAGACTGGATGATTGTCGTTACGGCTGACCACGGCGGAATCTATCGCACTCACGGCGTTGTCGGCTGCAAGAACTGCTATACGATTCCGTTGATTGTCAGCGCCAAAGACATTGAAGCCGGCAAGATGGCGGGGCAGCCACAAAATTGCTGCTCGGCGGCGTATGTTCTCAAGCACATGACAGGCTCCATTCCGGAAGGTCTGGACGGATACATTCCCCAAACCGCTCCAGAAACGCCAGCCAACCTCGACAATCCGATTACCAGCGTCGCGGAACTCAAAGCAGGCTGTCCTGCCAACGATTTCAGCTTTGTTATCTGGTACAAGTCAAACGGCGCACAGGAAGGCGACCCCGCTATCGTTTCCAACAAAGACTGGAACAGCGGACGCAATCCGGGAATTGCGCTGGCAACGTTCGATCAAAAAGGCGAACCGGCTCTTACGCTCAACTTGGGCGACGGCAAGAATCGGGACGACTTCCGTCCCATGTTCTATAAGAACAACGAATGGACGTTTATTGCCGTAACCGCTCAAAAGGGCGGCAACGCGATGTTGTTTGTCGGAACGCAAAACGGACGTCTGGCGTTCATTTCCGACGACATTTCCGAGATTAAATCGTTCGCTTCCGATCTGAACTGGAACATCGGCGAAGACGGCACGGGAAACTACAAATGCAAGCTCAATGGAGAAACAAAGGGGTTGGAGTACTGGCCGTCCGTTTTGACAATCGACCAGATTAACGAACTGTATAAAAAGGGACTTGAAAACAAATAGTTTTCGATAGAACAGCGAGCCGCTGGAAAGCCGAGCGGGCAGAAGGGTAAAGTTTCCGGGGAGCGGACATTGTCCGCGATAAATAATATGTAAGTTATTTAAGGCGGGTAATACCCGCCCCCCGTAAGCGTCGCCTCATATTTCATGATTTCATGCCCTCCAATTTTGAACGCACCCTCTCCCATTTTTTGCCGTTCTTCCCGCCTTGACAAAATCCTTTTTTACGCTATATTAAAGAACGATTTGAAATCAGCGTCCCCATAGCTCAATTGGATAGAGCAACGGACTTCTAATCCGTAGGTTGCAGGTTCGATTCTTGCTGGGGATATCGTTCGCCCTTGCAATTATTTGCAGGGGCTTTTTCTTTCTTGAAACAAACGTCTGTTTTTTCTGCTCGGCGTTCTACTACTGTTTCACCTCAAAAAAACAACCCTCGGAGAAGGAATCCCCGAGGGTTTGAATTTCAAAACGTTTCTTTGCTAAACGTCAAGCGTTGTTTTTACTTTTTGATGTTCTTTCTGGCAAAGTCCAGAACCGGTTTGATCGGCAGAGCGTAGGTTTCAACGCGACCGGCGCGGGCGATGTTGATTCCAATAACCTTGCCGTCCAGGTTGACCAGCGGACCGCCGCATTCTTCCGGACGAATGACGGAATCGTGCTGAATAACCCTGTCGTATCCGCTGCGGCGTTTCGACATGCCGTTCATCTCGTTGGGCTTGTGGTGCATGCTGGCGGTGAGTTCAATTTCGACAGTTCGCGTTTTGCCTTCGGATTCAATTTCCATTGTAATCTTGTTGCCAATGTCGAACTTCTTGAATTCGTTTGTGCACTGATCTGCGGTGTAGACAAACGCGCCGTTGACTTTGACGATTCGTTCGCCCTTCTTCAGACCGGCTTTGGCGGCTGGCATGTCCGGGACAACATCGCCGACGTAGAGTTTGCCGTCGCGTTCTTCAAGCAAAATGCCGACAATAGCGCGTTCTTTCGGAATCGACAGCGGCGGAACGCTGATAACGCCCAATCCGGCAAGACCCTTTTCAACGCTGGGCGTCAAAACCCAATGTCCAACTTCAATCGGAAATTCTTCGTCAAACTGAGCAACTTCCAGATCTTTTGCCTCAACTTTGAGCAGCATCAAGTCCAGTCCTTCATCTGTGGCGACAATCTTCGCGTCCATTGCCTTGAAAACAATCTTCCCTTCTTTCTTTTCAGCGGCAACAAAACATGTAACCTTCTTGGTTGAATCGATGCAGTTGGCTTTTGTAACAATCCAGCCATCGGAATCGACAATTATACCAAACGCTGCGTTGGCTGCACCGTGACGAATGCCGACCATTGTTGGAAGAACAGGTTTAATGGTTTCCAGGAAACTCAAATGGTTAATCTCTTTCTTGGGAAGCAGAGTATGGTTGCACATCTGACTGGCGACCATCTTTCCCCAGTATTCCAGGAAAATCTTTGTCGGGACATGGAAGTTCTGAGCGGCGTTTTCCGAAATTCGGCTGTTGATTCCAATGACCTCGCCTTTGAGGTTGAACAGCGGTCCTCCGGAGTCGCCGGAAATCATAACGCAGTCCGTCTGAATAACGGTGTCGGAATCGCGAATGACTTCGCCCAAACGCATAACCGGCGGACGTCCTTGACGATAGCCCATCGGGTGACCGTATGCAACAACCCAGTCTCCTTGTTCTGTCGTGTCTTTGCGATCGATTTCTGCAAACGGATATTCGCCCGGATCGATAATCTGCATCAAACCGGCGTCAACAGGGTTCACTCCACCGAGGGATTTAGCATTGACAATGCGACCGTCGGAAAGAATAACCTTGGCGTCGCGTCCAGCCATGCCGGAGACGTGACCGGCGGTCATAATCAAACCTTCCGGATTGACGATTACGCCCGA
>JAZUMX010000886.1:0-14758 GCA_045603865.1 Thermoguttaceae bacterium | reverse complement strand
CCCGGCTTGCTGAGCCGTTTGATGTGACGAATAACTTTTTCGCCATTCTGGCCATATTTAAGCGTCAGACGAAGTGTATTGCAAGGCTGAGCTTCAATAACTTCCCAGTCCCAAATGTATCCTTCACTCTTGAGGACGTCTGCAATACCTTTTTTAATATTTGAGTACGGCAAATCGACGTGAGATCGTTCTACGCGCACTGCATTGCGGATACGAGTTAACATATCAGCGATGGGGTCGGTCATCATAGTATTTTATCCCTTTACCAGCTTGCCTTTTTAACACCAGGAATCAAACCCTGATCCGCCAACTTGCGGAAACAGATACGACATAATCCAAATTTGCGATAAACCGCGCGCGGACGACCGCAAAGCTTACAGCGACTTTCTTTGCGCGTCATGAACTTCGGCGCGCGATTCGCTTTTGCTATTTTCGACTTACTAGCCATTCTGATGATTCCTTATTTCTTGTTATCTGTTTTATAAGGCATTCCGAACAATTTCAACAGCAAACGAGCTTCTTCGTCGCTGGGAACGTTCGTAACCATGGTGATGTTTAAACCTTGCGGACGGACGAATTTATCAGGATTCAACTCCGGGAATACCAACTGTTCGGTAAGTCCCAGGTTGTAGTTGCCGCGACCGTCAAAACCGCTGGGGTTAAGACCGCGGAAGTCGCGAACTCGAGGAATCGCATAGGAAATCAAGCGATCCAAAAATTCGTACATTCTCGCGCCACGAAGCGTAACTTTGCAGCCAATCGCCTGTCCTTCACGAAGATGGAAGTTGGCAATGGACTTTTTCGCAAGCGTTACAACCGGCTTCTGACCGGTGATGAGGCTCATAGCTTCAACAGCTTCCTCAAGGTGCTTCTTTTCGTTAATCGCGCTTCCAACGCCCATGTTGACTACGATCTTTTCCAGTTTCGGAATCGACATCGGGTTTTCGCGCCCCAACTGTTTTTTCAGTTCAGGAACGATTTCCTGCTTGTACTTTGTTAATAAACGGGGTTCCATTTTATTCCTTCGGTTGGAGTTCTATGCCAATCCGGGCGCCGAACGTCGTTAAGCGCCGTATTGTAAACTATTTGCCTGCTTTAGCCTTTTCGCCTTTGACAGTCTGAACTGTCGCAGCGCACTTTTTGCAGAACAATTCTTTGGTTCCTTCATCATTGAATCGAGCGCCAAGCTTTGTCGCTTTGCCGCATAACGGGCAAACAAACATAATGTTGGAAAGCTGAATAGGCTGCTCAATCTTCAGAATGCCGCCTCGCGGGTTACGCTGACTCGGCTTGACGTGCTTGCTGACCTGATTGATTCCGGCAACAATTGCGCGTCCGCTTTTACGGTCGATACTCATGACCTTGCCGCGCTTGCCTTTGTTTTTGCCGGTGATAACTTCTACAGTATCGTTAACTTTAATTCTCATCACACAACCTCGCTGGCAAGGGAAATAATTTTCATAAAATTGCGTTCGCGCAGTTCACGAGCAACAGCCCCAAAAATACGGGTTCCACGAGGATTATTGTCTTTATCAATAATTACCGCGGCGTTGCTGTCGAAACGAACATAGCTGCCATCTGCACGGCGAACCGGAGACTTTGTACGAACGATTACCGCTTTGACAACTGAGCCTTTCTGGATGTTGCTGCCAGGAATAACGCTCTTAACGGAACAAACAATAACTTCGCCCAACTTGGCGCATCGTTTGTGAGTTCCGCCGAGAACCTTGATGCACATCAACTCTTTGGCGCCCGTGTTGTCGGCTACAGTAAGCCGCGTTTGCATCTGAATCATTTTAACACCTTAACATATTGTTAAATTACTTTAATTGTCGTTGACGAATGCCGCCTGTTACAACGACATCGCACCGCCTGACGAATTATTTACCCTGCGCCGCTGCACGAAGAGCCGAAATATCGATAACTTCGCCCTTCTCAACGATGCGAACGAGATTCCAACGCTTCATTTTGGACATAGGACGAGATTCTTCAATTTCGACCATGTCGCCCGTCTTGGACTCGTTGTTTTCGTCATGGGTAATGCAGACCGTCTTGCGTTTGATGTACTTCCCATACTTAGGATGCTTTTCCAATCGCGAAATTTCAACGCGACGCGTTTTATCCATTTTGTCGGAGGTAACCAGACCAATAAACAACTTTTTCGGCATTTTTATACCTTTGTTTTCTTGTAATTTTCCGCGCCGCCAGTATTACTGACGACGTATAAATTTTGCGAAACAACTATTTGCCCAAACCAAGCTCGCGCTCTCGCTGGACGGTTTTAATCTTGGCGATAAGTTTGCGATTCTTCAGCAATTCGGTCGGAGTGTCCAGACGTTCCATCTGGGACTTGATCCGAAGACGAAACATCGCATTGCGGGCTTCTGCTAAAGTCGCATTGAGCTGTTCGTCGCTCATCTCGCGAAGTTCGGATGTTTTCGTTATTGACATTTTACTTCTCGCTATTCTTTTTTAGGCGTCCCAAAATTTAGGACGAAGCTCAAATTACATTACTCGACGCGATACCATTCGAACCGGGACGGGCATTTTGTGCGCCAAACGGGCCAAGCACATGCGCGCTGCTTCTTCAGTTGTACCGCCGATCTCATACAAAATCGCTCCGGTGCGAACTACAGCTGCCCAATATTCGGGTTCGCCTTTTCCTTTTCCCATACGAGTTTCCAACGGGGTGCTGGAAATCGGTTTGGTCGGGAATATTCTTACAAACAGTCTGCCCTCGCCGCGAAGGTATTGTTGAGCAGCGATACGGCCGGCTTCTATTGTTGCCGCTGGAATCCATCCAGCCTGCAGCGTTTGCAATCCAAAGTCTCCAAAGACGACGCGGTTGCCGCGAGAGGCATTACCTCTTAGCCGTCTTCTTTGTTCCTTTCGATGCTTTACTCTCTTGGGCATATTTGCCATCGTTATTGTCCTCACTGAAAGCGCCCAGGTTTATCCAGACTTGAATTCCGATATGTCCCTGAGCAATTTTTGCTTCACAAAAACCGTAATCAATATTCGCACGCAACGTCGACAGAGGAATCGAACCCTCAATCGCTTTTTCCGTACGAGCCATATCAGCTCCGCCCAATCGGCCGGACAACTGAATCTTAATTCCTTTGGCGCCGTCCTTTTCCTTCATGGTAAGTTCCATCGCCTTTTTCATGGCGCGGCGGAAACTGGCGCGTTTAATCAACTGTTCGCCAATGTCTTCGGCTACGAGCTGAGCGTTCAATTCAGGTCGTTTAATCTCAGAAATCGTAAGATTGATTCGACGACCCGTAATCTTCTGAAGTTCGTTCTGGAGGGCTTCAACCTTTTCGCCTTTCGGACCGATCAACTGACCGGGACGAGCGGAGAAAAGAATTACCTTGACTTCATCTCGTGTACGTTCAATCTCGATTTTCGAGATCATCGGATACATCGCGCGACCAACGTTGTTCTTACGAGTCTTGATGAACTGACGGATTTTGAAGTCTTCGACCAGCAGATCGGCAAACTCTCGCTTGTTAGCGTACCACCGACTCTTCCAGCCAAGGAAAACTCCCGTGCGATATCCTGTAGGGTTGACTTTCTGTCCCATAATTCAAATCTCTTTTAGACTCTCGTCTGGTATAAACTTTTTGCTATTTAAAAGTACTAATCGTTAGCCTCAATTTCGGATTCACTTTCAAGCGTGACGCTCAAATGTGAAATTTCCTTGACAATGACGGAAGCCATTCCACGAGACTTCGGACGCATGCGCTTAATCATGCGAGGTCCACCGTCAACGCGAGCGTCAACAACGACAAGCGTATCCAGGTCTGTTACATGTCGGTCTTCCGCGTTGGCTATAGCGCTTTTGAGAACCTTTTCCAACATTCGAGCGCCGCGATTCGGAAAAAATTTCAAGGCGTCAACAGCTTCCAAAGCGTATTGACCGCGAATGATATCCGCAAACGGACGAACCTTTTGGGCGCTGATGTGAGCGAATTTGTGAATTGCTTTGTATGACATTATTTTACCTTTGAAACTCTAGTTTGGGTTACGGCAAACTTGAAATATCTTACTATTTCTTGTTGCCCTTGCCAGCGTGACCGCGGAAAATTCGGGTCATCGAAAATTCGCCCAGCTTGTGTCCAACCATTTCTTCGGTTACGAATACTTTGTGGAAAATCTTTCCGTTGTGAACCATGAAGGTGTGACCAACAAATTCCGGAACGATTGTACAGGCTCGCGCCCACGTTTTAATCGGTTCTTTTGTATTCGTCTGGTTAAGCTTATCAACCTTGGCGAACAGTTTCGGGTCAACAAAGGGACCCTTTTTCAATGATCTGCTCATGTTATATACTCAATCCAAAAAAGGAAACCTCTGTTACTTGACCAACTTCAAAATGCCATAACGACGACTGCGGCGTCGGCGAACAATCGCGCGATTGCTGGCCTTGTGACGACTTCTCGTCGGTCCGCCCTTGGTCGGCTTGCCTGTCGGGGTTACCGGGTTGCGTCCGCCCTTGGTTCGACCTTCGCCACCGCCGTGCGGGGGGTCGATCGGGTTCATCGCAGTTCCACGAACGTGAGGCTTTTTGCCCAGCCAGCGTTTACGACCGGCTTTGCCGAGAACGATGTTCATGTGGTCGCCGTTGCTGGTAACTCCGATTGTCGCCATGCAGGCAACCGGAATTCGGCGAATTTCGCCGGACGGCAGAGTGATCTGCGCCCAACCGGAATCGCGAGCAACCAAAGTCGCATAAGCGCCGGCTGATCGGCAAAGCGCGCCGCCTTTTCCAGGCTGCATTTCAATATTGTGAATGTTTGTTCCTAACGGAATCTCGGTAAGCGGAAGGCAGTTGCCCAGCGTCGGAGCAGAACCAGGTCCGCTGACGACTTTGTCGCCCTTCTTCAAGCCGTTGGGAGCGATGATGTATCGCTTTTCGCCGTCAACGTAGTTGAGCAAAGCAATGCGCGCTGAACGGTTCGGATCGTACTGAATGGAATCGACAACAGCCGGAACGCCAAACTTGTTGCGACGAAAATCAACCAAGCGGTATGCGCGCTTGTGCCCGCCGCCGCGGAAACGACACGTCGTAATTCCCTGGTTGTTGCGTCCACCTGTTTTCTTCGCCGGGATCATAAGGGATTTTTCCGGCTTATAATTCGGGGTCAGGTCCGCGAAATCACTAACCGTGGCTCCTCGTCGCCCCGGGGTAATCGGTTTGTATCTGATAATTCCCATATTAAACTCGCTTTATATATTTGGTTAAATTTATTCCACTCACTAACGACTATTAGTAGTAATCAATGCGATGTTCTTCGTTGAGAATGACAATCGCCTTTTTCCAGTCGCTTGTATAACTAACGCCGTTACGCGTGCGGCGAGCCTTGCCTTTACGAGTCTGAGTGTTGACTTTATCAACCTTGACGTCAAAAAGCTCTTCAACAGCGTTTTTGATGTCGGTTTTGGTTGCCAGCGGATTGACCTCAAAGCAGTAGGCGTTGGTTCGTTCCGATTTGTGATACCCTTTTTCCGTAACCAACGGACGCAGAATGATCTGCTGGGGTTCGAGAACCATTTTTGTCTTTTTTGTTTCTACTGGTGTACGTTTCATTTTTTTACCTGTTCGCCAAAGCGAAAAATTACTCGGTTATATGTTCAGCCAATCGTGAATGACTCAGTTCTTTTCCTGAGCAACCTTGCCGCGGAACGCGTCCAAAGCGGCTTTGGTAATCAACATGCGCTGCGGTTTAAGAATATCGTATGCGTTCAATTCCGCAACCGGCTTAACGCTCGCTCCGGCAATGTTCCGGACGGATTTGTAAATGTTTACATTGTATTCAGCAATGGCGAAGATCGTCGTAACTTCATCCAGCTTGAGAGCCTTCAGAACGGCGGCGAAATCTTTCGTCTTGGGAGCGTCGATGGTGTAGTCGTCCAAAATGACGATTTCACCGTCGTCGATCTTGCTGCGAAGAGCCATGCGAGTCGCAAGCTTGAGAGCTTTGCGATTCATGCGATACGACCAATCAGGGTTGTCGATAGCAAACGCGCAGCCGCCGCCGACGCGAACGTTGGTTCGCTTCATACCAGCGCGGGCGTTGCCCGTACCCTTCTGACGATACATCTTCTTTTTGCTGCCGGCGACATCTGAACGTCCCTTCGTCTTGACGCTGCCTTGACGAAGATTGTTGCGGTACATAACTACAGCGTCGTGCAGAAGCTGCTTTGTTACCTTGTCAGCCAGTTCCGTCGTGTCGATTTCGTATTGTCCGACCTCTTTACCGGTCTTGTCAACTATGGGGATATTAGCCATAATTCAACCAACTTTTCCTAGTAGGAATCTAACCGTTTCTGTTGCCAGGTTCGATTATCATCCGATGTATGTAAAATTAACTTGTTTGTACGATAAATGCCAATCTTTTCTCGTTATACCACTATCCAGTTATTCTTTTGTGGTGTAATCAATAAGAACTTCCGGGAAGGGTTTGGGAGCGGGGAGATAATTGCTCGGTCTGACTTGAACGTATCCGCCATTGGGACCAGGAACCGCGCCGTAGATGAGAAGAAGATTATTGGCTTTGTCTGCCTTGACGATTTTAATGTTGCGAGTGGTGCAACGAACGTTGCCGTATTGACCAGAACTGCGAAGACCTTTTTGTACGCGAGACGGGTAAGCGCTGCAGCCGGTCGAACCAGCGTGACGGTGGCATTTTTTAACGCCGTGCGTCATACGCTGACCGCCAAAATTATGGCGTTTCATGGTACCAGCGTAGCCGCGGCCTTTGCTCAGGGCTGTAACGTCGACAGAAGCGACGCCGTTGAAAACGTCAACGTCAAGAACCTGACCAACTTCAAACCCGGCGGGAGAAACGCGAAATTCGCGAACAAAAGCCTGCGGTTCGCAATTGGCTTTCTTGGAAAGTTCCGCGCCAACTTCCTGCGCCTTTTTAGCGCGCTTGGATTCGATATTGGCAACGTGACCACGAACAGACCGGGAAACCGCGTTGCGAGATTTGTCTTTATAACCAATCTGAACCGCTTCGTACTTGTCTGTTTCTTTCTTTTTAAGCTGCAATACCGGGCACGGACCTAACTGCAGAACCGTTACCGGAACTGCGCGTCCTGATTCCGTATACACTTGAGTCATTCCGACCTTCTGGCCGAGAAGTCCTATACCGTTCATCTTAAATCTCCAGTATTTCTTATCTGTTAGCGATTTGTCGCCTTAATTTTGATGTCAACTCCAGCGGGAAGGCTGATCTTGTTCAAAGCTTCGATTGTTTTGGCAGTTGCCTGAATGATGTCAATCAGACGTTTGTGAGTGCGAATCTCAAACTGCTGACGAGACTTCTTGTCAATGTGCGGACTGGAAAGAACCGTGTAACGCTCAATGCGGGAAGGAAGAGGAATCGGACCTCTGACTATCGAACCGGTGCGTTTGGCGGTATCCATGATTTCGTTCGCGCTCTGATCCAGAATGCCGCTTTCATAAGCTTCCATTCTGATTCGAATTACTTCTAAACTTGTACTCACTTTTTATCTCCTATATGTTCTATAGTCGTTTGTGCTGTCAATATCTCTATTGACTTGCTTTTGATTCCTCTTGTTTTCAAAGATCGTTTCTTTTCGGTCGCAACATTGAAGCTGACGACTTGCCTGAAACTTACAAAGACGGGGCAGATTATACAGTAATTTCTACTCCTGTCAACCGTCTGGAACGCGATTTTTTAAAAATTTTCTAAAAATTTTTAGTTCGCTTTTCTTACTGGCTAAATGGCAATCCAAAATTCCGGAGTACTGTCTCCCCCGAGCTTTCGCTAATTGTTCCCGACTGGAACCAGGTAGGAATTTTAACTTTTAACTTACGCTTACCGTTTATTGCAAGATTCAACGACAGTCCGTAAGCTCAACGATTCCATTTTGGGACATTTGTCCCGCGCCACTTCAGGCAAGTTTCAGGATAATAACACATCTTTTCGATTTGACAATGGGGGGGACGTCCCTTTTTAAAATTTTTTTCTCTTTTTTTAAAGATTTCTTTTCATTCCCCCGTATTTTTCCCTTTTTCTCTTGCCAACTCTCCATTTGTTGGATATTATATCAGAAGCCAATAGCGTTAATTGGACGTCTGGAAACATTATTTAGTTTTCAGAATCAAAAAAAACGAGTTTTCAATTATCGGCATTTAGAGTTCCTTTAATTGCAACTCCTTTTACTTTAACCTTAAACAGCTCATGTCAGAAATTGTTAAAATCGTCATCCTTGCTTTCGTTCAAGGCATTGCAGAATTCCTTCCAATCAGCTCCTCCGGGCATTTAGAGGTAATCAGTGAGGCATTGGATGTATTTACAAAATTCGAGTTGGAACACGAATTGGATTCCTTGACCATTAGCGTTATCCTGCATTTGGGCACGCTCATGTCGCTGTTGGTCTATTATTGGCGAACGCTGCTTGACATTGTCCTGAAACTACGGTTCAAGCTGGCGTTTTTGCTCATTTTGGCGTCCATTCCCGCCGCCGCAGCCGGCGTTTTGTTTCACGACTTTTTTGAGGACAACCTGAGCAACCTTTGGATTATCGGCTGCATGTTCATTTTGACGGCGATTTTACTCATCGCGTCGCAAAAGTTTTCCAGACGCAAAACAGAGAACGACAAGTCCGAACAAACGCCTCAAACTATTGATTCCAACGGTTCAACCGAAGCGGTTGTCGAAGAATTGAGCGCGATTTCCTGGGGTCAGGCTCTTGTAATCGGCATTTTTCAGATGTTTGCGATTCTCCCAGGGCTTTCCCGAAGCGGGTCAACCATTGCTGGAGGTCTGTTTTCCGGACTAAAACAGAGCGCAGCGGCAAACTTCTCCTTTTTAATGGCGATTCCGGTAATTGGAGGCGCAGGACTGTTGGAAGCGCTCAAGCTGTTCAAACGACATCAAGCAATCCCGGTAACAGAGCTGTCGATTGGCTTTTGCGTCAGCTTTATTGTCGGATTGTTTGCTTTATGCTGGGTAATCAACTGGATTAAGAAAGGCAAGCTGAACTGGTTCGCCTACTGGCTTTTCCTCATGGCGGCATTTTCGTTTTACCTGGCTTTGCAATAGAAAGTCGCAGCCCACATTTACAAGCGCATCTTGATACTTTAATCAAATGAACAACACCCAAAATTACGAAGCCGTCGCTTTAATTTACTCCGACGAATACGTGTTAATTTACCGAGGTCGGCGCGCTCACACCCTTGCGGGGCAGTCGGAAGAAGTTTTGATTCAGCAATGGATTAATCCTCATCTGTTTACAGACGATTGCAAACAGCGGGAAGACCTGTACGCATACGTTTCCAAAAGCAGTCCCAATCTGGCGCGATTAATTGCGTTTGATTTCAAGAGCGGTCGATACGTCTACGAATCCTTTAGCTGCTCTCTGGCGCAGTACAACCGATTTCTGGACGATGGTTCGCCCGTTTGGGAACAGACTTGGCGCGACGCGCTTTTGGCGCTGTCTCAGTTGCATAAGTCGTATTTGAACCACGGGAATCTTAACGCCAACAGTTTTTATTTTCGAAAAGACGGTCAGCTGAAAATCGCAGGAATATTCCCCAATTTCAATGACGACTTCAAATACAACCTCGAAGCTCCGCCGGAAGGACGTTCGTTCCTCGAACTGCAGTTCCAAAAGGACATTGCCGCTCTGTGCAGCATATTTCTTTCGGAACCGTATCGACACCTCATTCCGCAGGCAGACCAGGACGACTGCGCTAAACTGAGCAAGGGCGAAATTACTCTGGAAACCGCGCTGGAGCATGCGGAAAAAAGATTTGGCGCCATCGTTAAAGCGAGAGAAGAAAAAGACGTTAAAGCGAGAAAACGCGCTCTGGAGGAAAAAGAAAACCTGGAAAAACAATACCGAAAGGGACCTGGATTCATTTTTATGTCAGTTTTTTGCATCCTGGTTGTTTTGGGCGTCATTGGCGTCAAACACGCTTTGGATCAAGCCAACAGGGAGAACGACTCCGACATAAATCTTCCGAGTAAAGCCAATCCGTCTTCCGTAACAAATTTTACGGACGAACTCCAGCGCGAGGCTGACAACAGAAAACAGCAAGCTTATGGAGACGACGGAATCGTTCATACGCCGAACGTCCTCCCTGGGCGAGAAATCCCGGCGGAACTGGCTCGTCCGCCCGTTCTTTCAGACGAACCGGAGAAGCAGATTTTCGTTGGATATGTTACCAGCAACACCGTGCCTATTATTGACGTTTTCAATAAAAACAAGCAGGAAAAAATCAGTTTCTATGTAGATGAAGAAACGAAAATCGTTTACGCAGACGGCTCCGCACGACGACAAACGGAAATTCGCGTTGGTCAGGAAATAGAAGTCGAATACGAAATGGGCAGTAAGGACGAAAAAGCCTACGCCCACGTGATAAGGCTAAATAACTAAGAAGCTGTTAGCCGTTTATTAGCTTCTAGCTATTAGCTACTAGCCATTAGCTTGTGCAATTTTAGTTCTCGGCGTTATTTTTAAAGCCAGAAACTAAAATAACCAAGCTAACAGCCAGGAGCTAGAAGCTAATAGCTATCTCCCCCCCCTACAGCAAATACCACTGACCGGAATAGAGAACCCAGATTCCAAGGGCGAGATTCGTAATCGCGTGAGCGCAGATGCAGTCTGACAGCGAGCGGGTTTTCCACGCCAAAAGCGTTATTCCGCTAAACCAGACGACGCCTGCTAACGCCTCCGGGTGCGTCAAGAGCGGATAGATTATCGTAATCGCCCAAACCATCGGGCAAAGCGCCCCGATGGGAACGTCGTACCACGGAATCGGCTCTGATGGAGTCTGTTCTTCTTTTTTAGGAGCAGACCAAAAATATCTCAGGACAAATCCGCGGAGGAAGAATTCCTCAATAAACGGAACGATATGCGCCAGTCCAAGCAGGCGAAGTAGAAACAACGGGGATAGCTTCGAGATGCGAGAACTGAAGTCGACCTTGTCGGGCGCTGGTTCTTTTTGGGACGGGTAATACCCGCCACCCGGAAGCGCATTTTCCCCATCGCCAGCCTCTGTCTCAATTCCCCAGTCGCAGCCGGGACGCGTTGTCGGAAAGACTTTTTCCAATCCCATGCCTGGCAGAAAGTCTGGAACGCTTCGTTTTTCCATTTGACACAGCCCAATCCAAACCGCCGCGCCGAGAATTCCAGCCAAGACGCCATAACGGGAAGGGATTTTCAAAAACTGTTTCCAAACAGGAAAGCAAACCACGATGGCGATTGCCGTCAAAAGGAGCTTGACGCAATAAAAAAGCGGGTACTGACCCGTTGACGGATCCGGCTCAAAACTCGTACAAATCATGTACACAACAAACGGCGCGATATACGGAATCGGCGATTTCTCAGACGTTATTGACAACATAATCTATAAATTTTCCCTGAATTATCTAAATTTCTTGAGAAATTCTTGTCAAAGCCCTTGACGAAAACCTCAATTCAGAATACTATATATAAAAGTCATTATACCATATCGGTCAGTTTCAGGAAGACGTCCTACATAAAAAAATATTTACAACCATGATTACATCCAAATTCCTTACTCGTTTAACAGCGTCCGTTGTTTCATTATTATGTCTTTTCTGCATGACCTCGCTGGTTTTTGCTCAGGAAGCCGCTCAAGCGCCAGCTGCATCGCCGGCGAATAAACCCGCTCCTGCCGCCAAACCCGCTCAACCGGCTCCCGCTCCTAAACCGGCAGTAGAAAAACCCTTGAGTTTCCGGTTCACCGAGATCGAAAAGGATTCAGACGAAGACAGAATCCGAAATCAGACTGGCACGATTTTCAATAAAGGGAAATTCGAGAAAGCTGAAGATAAGGCCATTTTCACCCAGTACTATAAAGGGTACTTCTTCGCTCGTTGGGTCAGCAGCGGCAAATACTATCAAATGGACGCGTATCCTGAAACGCTTCGCAAGCAGGCAAGAATGACCAAAAAGCCGACGGATAAAAAGAAGTTGGAAGCCATTGCCAGCCGCTGGACGTATCCCTGCTTTATTGAAGATTTCCGTAAAGACCTCGACCGCAGCCGCGAAGACGGCGAGCCGCAAAAGATTGCCGTTAAAACGGCGTTCGATTTTGCCATGGAAGTTATCGCCAGCAATAACTCTCAATGCAATCCTGCAGTTAAGTACAACTGTACTTTGCTGTTAGGGAATCTGTATTATAAAACTTCAGCGTCTGCAAATGAATTGCCGGTCGTTTATACGCCAGCTTTTGATACGCTCGTTAAAATTGCGTCTTCCGCTAAAGCGCCCTGCTATTTGAAAATCGGGGCGTTGATGGGGCTCAATCAAATTATTTCGGAAACAAACCTGACCGATAAACAAAAATCCGACGTTTATAACGTTATGCTGGAAATCGCCAAAACAAGAGTTGACCCGGCGGCGTTGGCGTCTTCCAAAGACGACCCAACTGGAGAAGGCGCATCCTGGGCGAGAAACCTGGCAATTGAAGGACTTCGTCTTTTGGCGGACTTCAACCCTAAAGTTGATAAAACAAAGGGATTCTATCCGGGAAAAGAAGCTATTGGAACGCTCTTCCAGATTATAAACGACAAAAAAGCCCCGATGACAACGCGAATTGCCGCTTTGGAATCGCTGGGAAGCTACAATTTCAATAAGTATCCGGAGCTTAAATCCAGTTCTCCCAAATTAATGAAAGCCGTTGCTTCGCTTGTCATTGAAGCTATTCAAACGGAACTGGATCGTAAAGTTGACACTCTCGTCTGGGGAGACGACGCCGAACTGATGGCTCGTCAATACCATTCAGACAACGCTGAAGAGGAACAAGTCGACACAACCAACAACGCGATTTTCCTCTTGCAGCGCGCTCTGCCTGCCGTCTATGCGCTCAATGCCGCTCTCAACGGCGTCAAAAGCGACAAGGGATGGAAGGGGCTGTCCACGCTGGATTCTTCTAACGACGCCACAAGTCCTGCTGAAATGATTGACGTATTGAAAAACGCCAACAGTTCTCTAAACGCATTGGCAAAAGAAATCATTCCGTCAAACAGCTCTGGAGGAGCGGCAGACCTCGACAGCGAAGACAGCTATCCAACAGATAAAATGCAGGAAGTTATCTCCGTTCTGAACTCTATCCAGGATGATCTCAGACCGTTTACCGAATAATTAGCTGCTAGCTACTAGCTGCTAGCCATTAGCTTGTGCATTTGTAGTTCTCGGCGTTATTTTTTAATGCCTGATACTAAAATAACCAAGCTAGAAGCTAGTAGCTAGAAACTAAAAGCTTAATTCCCTACTATGCACCAAACTTTATTTTACATTCCAGAAAAGCTGTTCGGAATTCCGGTTTTTGGCTTTGGTCTGCTATTGGTTCTCTGGTTGGTAATAACCGGAATCTCGATGTTTTTTGACTATCGTAAATCCGGCTTGAAATCTGTCTGGTCGTTTTTAGTCGTTGTCGGATTAGGCGCGGCGGCGATTATTTGGGTCTTGCCAAACATCGTCAAGCCAACGGGACTGGCAATTCAAAGCTACGGCGCCATGATGCTCCTGGGAATTATAACCGGGCTTCTTCTGGGAATTTACAGAGCTAAAAAATACGGATACAAACCCGATTTGATAATCTCGATGGTTCTCTGGATGTGCGTTCTGGGAATAATCGGCGCCAGACTGTTCTTTTGCATTGAATACTGGTCGGAGATGAAAGCGGACACGTGGGCGCAAACGATTCGCAACTGTCTGAGTTTTACCGAAGGCGGGCTTGTCGTTTACGGATCGCTTTTTGGCGGACTGCTGGGCATCGTTTGTTTCATTTTGACAACGCCCAATCCCAACGAAGAAACGGAACATAAAAAACGCTTGTCCATTTGGAGAATGTTAGATATAATTGCTCCGTCATTGGTTTTGGGACTGGCGTTTGGACGTATCGGCTGTTTCCTCAACGGCTGCTGTTTCGGCGGCGTTTGCGACGTCGACAAATATCCCTGGGCGGTAACGTTTCCCGCCGGGTCGCCCCCGTTCATGGCGCAGGTGGAAAATGGGGATATTAAACTCGATAACCAGCCGTTGCAAGGGCTGACGCTGGAAAGAATCTTTCTCCCCAACGAGCGCTGGGGAATTATCGTCAAGTCGGTAGAAAAAGACTCCGCAGCAGAGAAAGCCGGAATGAAGCCCAACGACCTGATTGTCGCAATTAACGACGTCTCTGTTTTTGACAATCAAAACAATGCGCGTCTGGACTGGGCGTACTATTGCCTCACAGCTGGAGCACGAACCGAGGGCTCTGTTAAAGTCAAAAGATACAAAGCGCCAGACGCCGTTTGGGAATACAGTTCAAAAAATGAAATTCGCTCGCTGCCCGTCCATCCGACGCAGCTTTACAGTTCTCTTAACGCTTTGCTTTTGCTGGTAATTCTGTTGATTTTCGACAGATTCAAGCATTGGGAAGGCGCAACGTTTTTACTGCTCGTTACGCTCTACCCCGTAACCCGCTGGATTTTGGAAGCGATTCGAATCGACGAATCCGGCGCGTTCGGGACGTCCATGAGCATTTCTCAGCTTGTCAGTTTGATAATGCTCCCCATCGTTTGCGTCCTCTGGGGATACTTGTGGTTCTCCAATAGAAAAAGGCAAGAGGTGCAATAGGCAAGACAGTAGCGCGAAGCGCTTCCGCTAGAACCGCTTTAGCGGTTCAATATTAATAGCAGTGGGTTTTAACCCACGGAGGGAATAGGGAATAGAATATAGGAATTCTATACTTAACACTTAAAGTCGGAG